>CAZASB010000026.1:0-26346 GCA_964487655.1 uncultured Planctomycetaceae bacterium | reverse complement strand
CCATTTACGTACTGCTCACCATTCTTGGCCTGCTGGCCTGCCCTTTCAACTGCATGTCGCGGGAGTGGGTGGTAGTGGAGGATGTTTCTTCTGCCCAAGGGTGTTCGGGTTGCTTGCACAACTGCCCGTCAAGCAACGAGAAAAGCGGTTGCCAGCAGTCCGAGCCTGAGGGTTCTGGTGAGGAGTGCGACTCAGGTGCGTGCCGAAGTTCCCTGGGGCAATCACCGAGACGACCGGTTACCGAATATCGATTCATTCTTTCCCTCTCGTCGGACACTCTCTGTTGGAACAGCCTGGATTTTCGCGAGGTTCTGGAACGGCTCTCGGTCAATTCCTCCGATCCGTTTCCACCCTGTCCTGCGTTCGGGCGAGAACTTCGCGTCGAGAATCGGTCCCTTCTGCTTTGAATTTCGCTGCTACTGGGCGATCGCTTCGGCCATTCCGCTGTCGCGGCAAGTCGCACCGTCAATAACTCCGTAGCCGGACTATTGAGGTCGCGAGCGCGCGCCCCCTTCTGTTGGCGGCCTTGAGCTGACCCTCGTCTGTCTGGCGTGGCATGGTGAACGTTACGCTCCGTTGCTCTTGGAGAAGATCGTGCTGAGACTTCGACTCCTGCCGTGGGAATACGGCATCCGCAACCTGTTCCGTCGCCCGGCGCGAACGGGCCTGACGCTTGCCGGTTTGACGACGGTGGTGCTGTTGGTCTTCGTGATCGTCGCGTTCATTCGCGGCCTCGATGCCTCGTTGGCCGTCAGCGGCGATCCCCGGGCAGTCCTGGTCTATTCCATCGGCGCCGCGGAAGATATCGAGAACTCGGCCATCCCGGCCCAGATACCGGCATTGCTTTCGGCCAGTTTGCAGGGCATTGACCGCCGGTACGGCGTCAGCTACGTCTCGCCGGAACTGGTTGCCGCCACGCAAATTGCCGGTGGCGACGGCCGGCCCGTGATGGCGGTCCTGCGCGGCGTGACGCCCGCGGCGCCCCTCGTCCGGCGCCAGGTACAGATGACCGCGGGGAAGTGGCCGGGGGCGGGCGAAATCCTGGTGGGACGCCTGGCGGCAACGAAGCTCGGTTGCGATCCGAAATCACTCGCCATGGGCAACAGTGTCGCGCTCGAAGGACGCGAGTATCGCGTCAGCGGGCATTTTGCAGCGGGGGGCGCGGCCTTCGAGTCGGAGTTGTGGTTCCCATTGGCCGACCTGCAACAGGCCCTGAAACGGCAGGACTTGAGCTTGGTCGCCGTGGGCCTAGCCCCCGGAGCTTCGGCCTCGGAGGTCCAGATGTTCTGTATGGAACGCGTGGACCTTGAGCTTCAGGCCATTACTGAAACGACCTACTACGAACTTCTGCAAAGCCACTATCGGCCAGTGCGGATGCTGGGCTGGGTGGTGGTCTGCCTGATTGCCGGAGCCGGCATCTTCGCCGGACTGAACACCATGTACGGAGCGGTGATAGGCAGGGTCCAGGAACTTTCGACCCTCCAGGCACTCGGTTTCCGCCGGCGAGCGATCGCGCTGAGTCTCGTGCAGGAAGCGACCCTGCTGGCGGCTGCCGGGTCATTGATTGCCGCGCTGTTGGCCGTGGTCTTGGTCAACGGCACCGCGGTGCGTTTCACGATGGGCGCGTTCGCATTGCGGGTGGACAGTGTATCGGTGCTGGTCGGATGCGGCACGGGGCTGCTGATGGGAATGCTCGGTGCCCTTCCTCCGGCACTGAAGGCCATGCGGCTCGTGGTCGTTCAAGGTTTGAGGTCAGTTTAACAGGAATTACTGCTCACACACAAAGTCAAGGAGTACATTTATGCACGGTTTTTTGAAGCGATGTTTGCTGGTCGTCGTCGGGGGCCTCGCGGCCGGTTGTGGACGCGGCTCGAACCCGTCGGCCAACGGTTCGCAGCAAGAGCTACCTATCGCCGCCCACTCCTCCTATCGCCTGCCGAGCGAACCGGCGGGTGCCCAGGACGTGAAACTCGCACGGCAGTCGGCCAAGAACGACGAGGACGTTGTTGTGGTCGGCCGCATCGGCGGCGCTGCGAACCCTTGGGTCGACGGAATGGCCGCCTTCATGATCGCGGACGTCTCCCTGGAACCTTGTACTGACGGCTGCGCCAGGCCCTGGGATTACTGCTGTGACTTGGACAAACTTCCGACGTCCAAGGTGATGGTCAGGGTAGTCGACGGCCAGGGGCAAGTGGTCGCCACGGAATCACGAGAACTCCTGGGCGTCAAGGAACTGCAAACCGTCGTAGTTCGCGGCAAGGCCAGACGCGACGAGGCCGGCAATTTGACGGTCCTGGCCGACGGTGTTTTCGTCAGACCATAGCTCTCAGGAGTCCGAGGATGAGCAACCCGCTAGACCTCCGCCAATTAGTCGTGGACCGTTCCGGCGCGAAGGCTGTCAATCGAAATCCGCGCCGGCATCTGGTCACGCGGTACGTGATCCCTCTTGGGATCATCCTTGGTTTTGGCTCGTTGATCGCGTGGTCGGCCAGGGAAAGCCTCCTCTCCTCAACGCCCGTCACGGTCGTCCCCGTGGTTCTGACGCGGGTGGAGGTTCATCAGTCGGGAACTCCGCTGTTCCAGGCGGCGGGTTGGGTCGAGCCGCGGCCCGGCCCGGTGATGGTGCCCGCCTTGGCGGAGGGAGTGATCGAACAACTGCTCGTCGTGGCGGGACAGGCGGTCGAGGCGGGACAGCCGGTTGCCATGCTTGTGGACGCCGATGCACGCCTTGCCCTTGGCGTCGCCGAGGCTGATCTGCAATGGAAGGAGGCGGAACTCGTCGCCACCCGAGCGGCGCTGGTGGCAGCCCGGTCTGAAGTCGATCGACCGGCTCACTTGGAGGCGTCGTTGGCCGATGCTCAGTCGCTCCTTGCGAAGGTGCAAACCGAACTGGTGAACCTCCCGTTCGCGATCCGGGCGGCTCAGTCACGGCGGCAATTCGCCCGGCAAGATCTCGAGGGCAAGGACAGCGCAGGCGAGGCCTTGGCCGGTCGCGTGGTGCAGCGCGCCCAAAGTGAATTTGATTCGGCCACCGCGGCTCTGGAAGAGCTTTACGCGCGGCAGCCGAGCCTGGAAACCGAGGCCGTCGCGCTGCGAAATAAATGCGAGGCGTTGCGCACCCGGCTTCAGTTGAAAATCGACGAGACGCGACGTTTGGCCGAGGCCGAGGCGGGGGTCCAATCTGCCAAGGCCAGAATCCGTCAGGCCGAACTTGCCGTGCAGGCCGCGACGCTTCGATTGGAGCGGATGACCTTGCGTGCCCCGATTTCCGGCCGAGTCCTAGCCCTCCATGCGCAGCCCGGTCAGCGAGTCTCGGGCGTGGCTTCCGCTTTCGAACGCGACTCCGGCGGAGTGCTGACCGTCTACGATCCGCAGTCGCTCCAAGTGCGGGCGGACGTGCGACTGGAAGACGTCCCCCACGTCCAACCGGGGCAGACCGTTCGGATCGAATCGGCCGTCCTCACACAGCCCTTGACGGGCGAGGTGCTGACGGCCACGTCGCGGGCCGACATCCAGAAGAACACCTTGCAGGTGACTGTTGCGATCGATCGGCCTCCGCCGGTGATCATGCCCGAGATGCTGGTCCGGGCGACATTCCTTGCCTCCGAGACGCCGGCCAATGAATCGCAGCGGCGCAAAGAGCCCTTGCGGCTGCTTGTCCCACGGCCCCTGGTGGAAACCGGCGACGGCCAGCCAATCGTCTGGGTGGCCGACCGCCGTAACGACACGGCTAGAAGGCAGGCAGTGGTCCTTGGCAAGGCGGGCACCGAGCAACTGGTGGAAGTCGTCGAGGGGCTCAACGCGATGGACAAACTCGTGGCTAGCGGCCGAGAGGGACTCAGGGATGGCGATCGTATTACGATCACCGGCGTAGACGCGACGTTCGGCATCGCCGATCGCAACCCCGCGACGCCGCTAGCCTTAGACGCCGCGGAACAATAACTTGCCAAACAGGGCGGGATTGGCTTCCAGCTCGCCTCTGCTGTCGACTCACATGGAAGCCTATACCACGCGCGACACCTGAATGGGACAACCCGCCCAATAATCTCACGGAGAACCGATATGCCTCTTGTTGAAATCCGCAACCTGACCAGGCAATTTTCGAAGGGCGAGGAGACCATCACGCCTCTGATGGAAGTTGACCTGACCATCGAGGAGAGAGACTTCATCTCTCTCATGGGAGCCAGTGGAACCGGCAAGAGCACGCTGCTGAACCTGCTGGCGGGAATCGATCAGCCCACTTCCGGGCAGATCCTGGTCAACGGCACGGACATTACGCAGTTGTCTCGCGGCCGGCTTGCCGACTGGCGGGCCGCGAACATCGGCTATATCTTCCAAACGCATAACCTAATTCCCGTACTGACCGCCCACGAGAACATTGAGTTGCCGCTGCTGCTACTGCCAATGACGGCCGCCGAACGCCGCAAGCGGGTAGCGATCGCCTTGGATGCCGTGGACCTGGCCGATCGCGCCGACCATTATCCTCGCCAGTTGTCGGGCGGCCAGGAGCAAAGAGTCGGGATTGCGCGGGCGATCGTCGCCAACCCCACCATCGTGATCGGGGACGAACCAACCGGCGATCTGGACAGACGGACGGCCGAACAAATCCTGCAGTTGGTGACGAGGCTGAACGTCGAGTTGGGAATGACCCTGTTCATCGTCACGCATGACCCGAAGGTGGCGTTGGCTGCGGCGCGCCGGCTGCACCTCGATGAAGGACGTTTACTTGAGTCGATCGAGGACGCTCCCGTTCTCGTGTCCGATGACAACGCAAGGAGAGCATGACCCGTGTTTCGCTTCGCCCCCTATGTGCTGAAAAGTCTGTGGCGAAACCGCACCCGGACGGCCCTGACCGTCAGCGGGGCCGCCGTCGCGCTATTCGTGTTCTGCGTTGTCGGCGCGGTCCAGGAAGGTTTGGAGCGTCTTACCGGGCAATCGCAGGCAGATCGAACTCTCGTGGTGTTTCAGGAAAACCGATTCTGCCCGGCGAGCAGCCGTCTGCCGGAGGACTATGCCCAGACGATTGCGAAGATGCCGGGAGTCAAGGACGTGATTCCTATCAAGGTACTCACCAACAACTGCCGGGCGAGTTTGGATGTGGCGGTCTTCAATGGCCTCCCCCCGAGGAAGCTACGGGTCACGCGCGATCTCGAACTGCTGTCGGGTAACTGGAGTGCGTTCGAGGAACGCGCCGATGCAGCGCTGGTTGGAAAGGCCGTGGCCCAGCGCCGCAATCTTACCGTGGGCCAGAACTTCACCATGGGTGAAGTAACCATTTTCATTGTGGGCGTGTTCGCCTCGTCAGTGACTGCGGAGGATAATTTCATCTATACCCACTTGGATTTTCTCCAGCGTGCTCCCGGACGGAACACAGTGGGCATGGTGACCCAATTGGAAGTCTCGCTGGCCGAGTTCGCCGACCCGAATACCACAGCGACGGCCATCGACGCCGAACTCCGCAACGGACCGGTTGCGACCACGACCCGGACCAAGGGGGTGTTTCAGCGGGAAACGCTCTCGGACCTGACGGAACTGATCGGCTTCGCCCAATGGCTCGGCTATGCGTGTCTGGGTCTGGTCCTCGGCCTGGCAGCGACGACTACCCTCATGGCCGTGCAGGATCGCATCAAGGAGCACGCGGTCCTCCAGACGCTCGGCGTGCGTCCCATGCGGGTGTTTCGTCTGGTTCTGGCCGAAAGCTTTTTGCAGAGCGTGGCGGGGGGCTTCCTCGGGATCGGCCTGGGAATGCTACTGCTCGGCTGGTGGGGATTCTCCATCGGAACGGAAGGGGTCGCGATTGCATTCGAGCCCTCGCTCCGACTGGCCGTGTCGGGGGCCGTCGTCTCGGCAGCCGTTGGCCTGCTCGCCGGCCTGGTTCCCGGCTACCAGGCAGCCCGCACAGAAATCGTTACCGCTCTAAGGCAGGCATGATCCAGCACGAATGATCTATCACGGCTCGAAATGTATCATCGAACTCGAACGATGGACATTCAAAGCCAGGGGCTCTCCAACTCGCCGGTCAGCAGAAGGCCTTCAATGCGCCCGCGGCTCACCCGGGCCTCTTGAACGTCGTTGACCACGCGGAGCCGCTGCATGGCCCATTCGTGCTCCGCGGCAGCGATCTCGGTAAGGTAGTGCTACCGGTCGTGACTATTCCCGGATCAGTTTCAGGAGCTGCTCGGCGGTGAGTTTGCCGCTCAGGTGGGTGCCTTCGAGGAGGCTGTCGGCCAGATCGCGTTTGCTGGCATGCAAGTCGGTGATGCGTTCCTCGATCGTACCCTTGGTGATGAACCGATAGATGGTCACCGGACGCTGCTGGCCCAGGCGATGGGCGCGGTCGGAGGCCTGGTCTTCTACCGCGGGGTTCCACCAGGGGTCCATGTGCAATACATAGTCGGCTGCGGTCAGGTTCAGGCCCAGGCCGCCCGCTCTCAGGCTGATCAGGAAAACATCGCCTTCGCCCGATTGAAAGGCTTCGACCCGTTTCTTCCGTTGGGCCGCGGGTGTGCCGCCGTCCAAATATTGATACGATACGCCTTTGCGGTCCAGTTCTTCTCGCAGAATCGTCAGGTGATCGACAAACTGGCTGAAGACCAGTGCCTTGTGATGGTTGTCCAGCAGTTCGTCAATGGTCTCCGAGAACAGGGCCAGCTTGGAGCCGGAGATGCCGCTTTCGGGCACGACCAACTTGGGATGGCAGCAGGCGCGGCGAAGTCGCATAATTTCGGCCAGGATCTTCAGGTGCTGCGCGCGGTCGTTGCCGGCCTCGGCCAGCTTCTCCAGGGCGCGGCAGCGAAGCGCCTCGTAAAGGGTCGCTTCCTCCTTGCTTAGCTCCACTTGCAACGTCAGTTCCGTGCGAGACGGCAATTCGGCCAGCACTTGTATCTTGGTGCGGCGGAGGAGGAAGGGCTGGATGAGCTTTTTAAGGCGTCGCCGCGTCAACTGGCAGCCGTCTCGCTCGATGGGCGCGGCGAAACGCTGTTGGAAATGTTCGAGCGATCCGAGCAGTCCCGGATTGATGAACTGGAACAGATTCCACAGTTCTCCCAGGTGGTTTTCCAACGGCGTACCGGTCATAATCAGGCGGAAATCGGCATTCAGGCCCATGGCGGCCTGCGACCGGCGGGTGGCCATGTTCTTGATGGCTTGGGCTTCGTCCAAGACTACCGTATGCCAGGTCTGGGCCTGGAACCGAGCCGCCTCGGTATACATCAGGCCGTAGCTGCAGATCGCGACGTCGCGTGGACCGAGGTTCCGAAAGAACTCGCCGCGGTCGCCGGGGCCGAACAGACGTGCGTTCAGGGTTGGGGCGAAGCGGTTTGCCTCGCTGAGCCAGTTGAAGCCGACCGAGGTTGGCGCAACGACCAGGGTCGGCCCGCCTGCCGCTCGATGGACGAGCAGGGCCAACGCCTCGACTGTCTTGCCCAGTCCCATATCGTCGGCTAGGCAACCGCCCATTCCCCACTCGGCCAGGCGCGCCATCCAGTGAAACCCCTCGGTTTGATAGTCCCGCAATTCGGCTTGCAGCGTGCTCGGTACGGCGGGGGGCACTTCGCCGGCGGTCTTCATCTTGTTAAGGAACCCGATCCAGGAGGCGTCGGCCTTAAGTTTCACAGCTTCGCCTAGGTCTTCCAAGGCGACGGCCCGGACCGGGGGAAAACGCAGCTTCGTCTTCTGCCGATCTCCGTACGCGCCCAGTTCCTGCACCCGCTGGCGCAACTGGTCGGTCAGTGCCAGAAACCGGCCGTCGTCCAACTGGACGAACCGCGAGGGGCTGGCCTCGACCAGGTCGATGAGCTTCATCATGTCGATGGCCAGCGACTGATCGACCTTGAGCTTACCGGACGCCGCAAACCAATCGCGGTCGCGGCGAATGCTCATTTGCAGTTGCGAACCCGATGCGCGTCCGGCCAACTGCAAGCTTCGCCCCTGCGGCCAGTGTAGCACGACGCGGTTCTCGGCCACCTGATCTTCCAGTTCCAGGAGTGCTTCAAGCGCCTCGATTGGCGACGGAAAACAGGCGGTGTCGCCTTCGGTCTGGGCGCTCAGGGCGAGGCAGTCCACCGACAAGGCTTCCAATCGACTGCGTTCCTCCGCCAGGTCGCGGTGGGCCGTCCGAGGCTGGCCGTCGAAACTGGCGAACACGTTGACTTCGCCCTGGCCCGGCCGGCAGAACGGGCCATCATCGCCGAATGGGCGCACGAAGAACTCGGCTCGCAACCCGCCCTGATAGGGCAAGAGGTGAAGGTGCGGCCGTGCATCGCCTGCCACGCTTTCCGCCGCCACCGAATCGCCGCCGATCTCCGAGTGAACGGCAACCAGGGACGAGACCTTCTGGATGGAGGCCACCACCTGCTCGGCAGCCGCGGCAGGAACGTCCAGCATGCGTCCGAGAATGCGTTGCAGCTTCAAGTGCGGCGTGTCGAAGAAGACCAGGATGATCCGTTGCGGGCCATCTTTGATCAGGCGGTACGGATGTTCATTGTCGATTACGCCTTCCGGGAGTTTCGGGTCGAGTTTCAGGCGAATGGTGTGGCTGCTCTGCTTGGCCACGACAAGACGCGGCGGCTGCTCGACAATCTCCAGCGGCGTTTCGCGATCGCCGGGGCTGAAGACGCAGGGATGGCCGACGATGGCGCGAGCGGTCCGCTCGGTGTTGAACAGATAGTACGTTTCGGTATAGCTGTGGTAGTTCCGCTGGACGTGCATTTCCAGCGTGCGGCACAAATCACGGTCCTGGTCGGTCAGGAAGGCGAAGGCTGTTGTGTTCCATTCATCGTAAAGTCGCTGCAATCCTACGCGGCGTCCCGTCGTCCAGCCCTTGGCCTTGCGTTTTTGTAGGAAGGGCTGCAGGTTGAAGTAATCGTCCGTTGCGCTGATTTCCCAGATCAGGCGTTCGCTCTCGATCGGCGCGTCGCCGGTCGTGGCGACGGTCGGTTTGTCTTCGCCCAGTTGCCCGATCGCATTCAGGGAACGTTGCCACGTCGGTTCCGGCTCGATCAGATTCACCAGGCTTACCGTGCCGAGCCTCGCGTGGATTTCCGAAGACCTGGTTGCTGCCGAGGCTGCGTTCTTGCCCGAGAGACGGCTCGCCAGTCCGGCTGCTTCGGCTTCCAGCCATGCCAATCCGGCGCTGCGGTAGGCGCGCGCGACCGACGCCAAGTCGTTGGCCGGTGACTTGACTTTCTCCTGCTCGTCGGCCAGGAACCAGCGATGCAGGTAACCGATCAGCAGCATGGCGAGTGATGAAGTGCGGAGTTTATTGAGTTGTTCGGCAAAAGGGCCTGGCGACGTGGGCGATTGTCGGAACGCAATAGCCGCCGCAATGGGCTCGAACGCCGAGGAATACGGGTTCTTAGCCTTGCCCGCTTTCGTGGTCGAGTTGACCAGCGACCGGGCCAGGACGAGCGATTCGGCCGTCCCGCGTTTGAAAAGAAGCATTAGGTAGAGCAGCAGGGGAAGATGGGCCGCCGCCGGGCCGCTCTTCCGCTTTCCTTTCCGACCGGCGGCCGGCGCCGCCTGGGCCAGGCAGCGTTCGGCCCGCTCGAAGTCGCCGCGCAGTAGGGCTTCGCATCCTTCGGCTTCGGGGAGCTTGTGCCCGGTGCGAGCGTCGAGTTCCGCGAGCGACTTGAGATCGCCCCGGGCCATCGCCAGATCAAGCCAGAGGCCGGCCGTCTCGTTGCTGAGCACCGGCTGAGCGGCGGCCCATTGGTCGAACGCGGCGAGGACTTCGGCGTCGCCCGCGGGGCTAAGGATGATCTGCGGCATCCTGTCCGTAAAGTACCACTGCTGCAACACCGGGTCCAACGTAGCAAAGATGTCCGGACTGAATGGATCGAACAACCGCACTTCTTCGTATTGGCCGACACCCTTCAGAAGCGACTGGAACTCGGATACCTCGCCTGCATAGAATGCGATCCGCAAGTCCGGAAGGCGTCTTCCGTAACCGTAACGGTAAGAACCATACCGGCTTTCCTTCTGTTCAAAGATGCCTCGCAGCTCGTCAAACTGCCCTCGGCGAATCGAGTCCTGCATGACCAGATCGGCGATCTCATTGGCGGTTTCCACGCCGTCATAGGAGGCTCGCTGCAGCATGCCTGCCACCTCCAATGTGCGGGCAATCTGGCCAATGGCTTTTTGGGTATACTGCTTGCCTGCAGAATCCTTCCAGCCGGCCTTTGCCAAAAATTTGGCGAGGTCTCCGCGTTGGAGCGGCCGAATGGCAAAGGCGCAGAGCTGGACCATGTGCCGTTCGGCGGGATTGAGTTTCTGGTAGGCGGCAATCAGCTTTTTGTTAGCCATGGGGCAGTTCACTTCCCGCGGAGAAACATCTCGGTGCAACGTTCCACTTGACGGCACGACCTGAACACGTACGATCATCAGACCGCCGTGCCGGCGGAAAAGGTTCCACGAGCGATTGAACGCAGGGTACCCTTCTCGCGGGGGATGGTGGAAGTCCATGCCGACCCGCCATCCCCCGGTTCCATCGCCCCAAACGGTACACTATATTCGGACGTTGTTCAACTGGCGCCCGACGCGAGAATCGGGATTGGTTCAGGTGGGAGAAGGTGCCAAGGCGACGGCATTCGTCCTCGGCGGCTTGTTTCTGCAGATCGTTTCAGCAGATACGCGGCATCTGCTCGCCGGATAGCAGATCGAGAATCCGGCCGCCGCCAAAGGGGCTGCGCAGTTCGACGATGCCTGGGTGCCCGGCAACGACCTGCCCGACGATGGCCGGGTTCTCGGTGCGCCGGTGCGCGTGCATCAGATGGAGCATCTCTTCGGCTGCTTCCGCCGGACAGAAGGCCACCAGGCGGCCTTCGTTGGCGACGTAGAGCGGATCGAGCCCCAAGAGTTCGCACGCGCCGCACACCCCATCGGAAACGGGAATGGCCGCCTCGTCCAGCTCGATGCCCACGCCGACGTGTCGCGCGATTTCATTGAGCGCGGCGGCCAGCCCGCCGCGAGTTAGATCGCGCAGGCAGTGTAACTCGGCGCCAGCGGTGAGCATGGTCTCGACCAGTTCGTTGAGTGGCGCGCAGTCGCTTTCGGGCGATCCGGCGAACTCCAGCCCCTCGCGGACCGACATGACCGCAATACCATGCCGCCCCAGATCGCCGCTGACCAGCACGGCATCGCCCGGCACGACCCGCCCTGGGCGAATATCGGTCCGAGGCCCAACCAGCCCGATGCCGGCCGTGTTGATGTAAATGCCGTCGCCCCGGCCGCGGTCGACCACCTTCGTATCGCCGGTGACGATTCGCACGCCGGCCTCGTCGGCCGTTCGACGCATCGACTCGACCACGCGAAGCAGAGTGTCCAGAGGCAGTCCCTCTTCCAGGATGAAGCCGGCACTGAGGCATAGCGGCTTCGCTCCGGCCATGGCCAGGTCGTTCACCGTACCGCATACGGCCAGCGTGCCGATATCGCCGCCGGGGAAGAACAGCGGACTAACGACGAACGAGTCGGTCGTGAACGCCAGCCGCTCCGGGCCAACGTCGAGCAGGGCGCTGTCGTGCGGTATGGCCAGTTTACCGGCCGGCGCGAATCCGGGCAGGAACAGGCCTTCGATCAGCTCCTGCATGAGTCGCCCGCCGCCTCCGTGGGCCATTTGCACCGTCGCATGATCGCGCAGCGGCAAGGGACAGCTCAGGGTCAACTCGCGTGGATGTTCGTTGGTCATGACGTTTCTATTGAGTTCTCCAGTCCCCTGTAGGTTAAGCTTCCAGCTTGCCTTGCCTTGTCTTTGCTTGCCTCTTGCCGGCTTCTCTATCAGCGGCTTGCGCCGCCGATCGGATACGGAGGGAGGTAGCTATGGTTCCCGTGTAGCCAACCCTACAGTGTCTTGTCGGCGGCGGTAGCGATAGTATGCCGCGCAGGCTCCCTCGGCGGAAACCATGGGGGCGCCAAGCGGGTTCTCCGGCGTGCATCTTACGCCGAACTCGGGGCAGTCGCAAGGACGCAGCCGGCCCTGGAGTACATCCCCCGCGCGACATGCCTCGGGTTCCTCGGCTGTAATGTCTCCAAGGTCGAACCGGCGTTCGGCGTCGAACCGGGCGTACGTCTCGCACAACCGCCACCCGCTGGCCGGTATCTCGCCAATGCCTCGCCACTTGCGCGCGATGACTTCAAACACCTCTGCAAGTTGCCGCCGCGCCGCTAGGTTGCCCTCGTCATGCACTCCGCGGGCATACGCGTTTTCGACTTCGTTCCGGCCCGATTCCAGTTGCTCAACGCACAGCAGCACGCCGCGAAGGATATCGACCGGCTCAAAGCCCGTGATGACAATGGGAACGCCATAGCGCTCGGCAATGGGGCGATACTCGCTTGCACCCATGATGGTGCAAACATGGCCGGCTGCCAGGAACGCCTGAACTCGGCAGTCGGGCGAGTCGAGCACGGCACGAATGGCCGGCGGGACGAGTACGTGCGCGACGAGCATGGAGAAGTTCTCCAACCCCAGGCGGGCGGCCTGCACGGCGGCCATCGCGTTGGCCGGCGCCGTGGTCTCGAATCCGATGGCGAAGAATATCACTTGCCGCTCGGGATGCTTGCGAGCCAAGTTGACCGCGTCGATGGGCGAGTACACGATGCGCACGTCGCCCCCTTCGCTCTTGACGGTGAATAGGTCCTTCTTCGAGCCGGGCACGCGCAGCATATCGCCGAAGCTGCAAAAGATCACCTCTGGCCGAGCTGCCAGGGCTATCGCTCGGTCGATCGTCTCAATCGAGGTTACGCACACCGGGCAGCCCGGGCCGTGGATCAAGGTGATCTCGTCGGGCAGGATTTCGTCGAGTGCAAAACGAACGATCGAGTGCGTTTGCCCGCCGCACACCTCCATAATGTTCCACGGCCGAGTCACGCGGGCCGCAATGGCGCGGACCAGCGATCGAGCGGCGTCGGCGTTGCGGTATTCGTCGAGGTACTTCATGGTCGGCGGCGTGGGGCAGGTGGACAGGGGAGTGGGCGTTATGGAAAGAAGGAAAGAGACATTCGCGAGCCCCTAGCCGTCTGGGGCGCCTTCCGCCAAGCAGTTCTCCTCGCCGGCCCCGAGCCGTTCAATTTCTTCGATGTATCGGAAGACTTCCTGGGCTTCGGTTTCGTCAATCTGGTTGATGGCAAACCCGACATGGACCAGTACGTACTGGCCCGGCTCGGCATCGGGCGTGTAGGCAAGGCAAATATCCTTTTGAATTCCGCCAAACTCAACTTTTGCCATGGGCAATTCGTCGCGTTCGAACGTTTCGATGACTTTACCTGGGATTCCTAGGCACATAATCACTCCTTGCCAGCGGTCGTGTCTTCAACTTCTCGTAGCATTGTTGCGTTCCTCCGCCTCCGCCGATGAGCCGCCCTTGGTGGCCACGTAAAGCTGTCCGAGGGCAATACCGCCGTCGCCAGGCGGAACGCGATGGTGGGAAAAGACCTCGAATCCGGCATGCTCAAGCTGCTGCCGGGCAAGAATGCTCAAGACTCCATTCTGAAAGCAACCGCCCGAAATTACAACCCGGTGGCATCCAACGCGTTCGGCTGCCGCGACCGCCAGTCCGGCCAGGGCGTTATGAAATCGTCCCGAAACGGTACTGACGGACACGCCGACCCGAAGGTCGGCCAACAGGGCTTCGAGCATGGGCTGCCAGTCGGCTATCGCGGGTACCCCTTCAGCTAACGGGAGGGGGTAGACGCCTGCCTCGGTTGAGTCGGCGGCGAATTCCAGGGCCATGGCTGCCTGCCCCTCGAAGGTCACGATTTGCGGCAGGCCGACAATTGCCGCCACGGCGTCGAAAATCCGGCCCATACTACTGGTACGCGGGCTGTTGAGTTGGAGTTCGAGCGCGTCGAGCAGAATTCGTAGCTCCTGGTGCGTAAACCACTGCAATGCCAACTCTTTAGCGTCTCGTCCCCATGCGGCGAACAGCAGGCCCAGGGCCGAACGGCGAGGTTCACGGGCGGCGCGGTCGCCGCCGGGCAGCGGAAACGGACGCAAGTGTGCCACTCGCACGAACTCTGCACGGTCGCATTGTAGCATTTCGCCGCCCCAAACGGTGCCATCCGGGCCATAGCCCGTACCGTCCCAGGAGATGCCCAGCACGGGCCCCTCCAGCCCATGTTCCGCCATGCACGCGGCGACATGGGCATGATGATGCTGCACGCGGACCAGGGGGACATCCCACTGCCGGGCAAGTGACTCGGCCTCGCGCGTCGAGGCGTAGTCTGGATGTAAATCGCACGCGACTTTGGCAGGTTTCGCGTGGAAGAACGCTGTCAGATCGGCCGCTGCTCGCCGATGGACCTCCAGACTCAACACGCTTTCGAGATCGCCAACGTGCGAACTCAGAATGGCAGGCCGTGACTTGGCCGGCTTACCGCCTGTGGTTGGGCTGGCGGTCGGCAGGGCCAGAGCCACGGTATTCTTCAGGTGGCCGCCCATGGCTAAAACGGAGACATGACCGTCCGACGGAATGGCGACCGGCCGCGGTGCATAGCCGCGAGCCCGGCGAAGAAGCTGAAGCTGGCCGTCCAAGATGCGTGCAACGGAGTCGTCCACCGGCCGTACGATGGGCCGATTGTGCGTGAGAAGGCAGTCGGCTATCGGGCCGAGGCGGGCTAGTGCTTCGCCGGTGGTGGTGACCATCGGCTCCTCGGATAGGTTGCCACTCGTGCAGACCACCGGCCGCTCGACAGCGTCCATGAGCAAGTGGTGCAGTGGCGTGTAGGGAAGCATGGCCCCGAGGTAAGGATTCCCCGGCGCCACGGCTTCTGCGAGTCCCGGCCCGCCGGACTTCCGCAGCAGGAGAATGGGGGCCTGGGGCGACTGAAGCGTTGCGGCCTCGACCTCGGAAACACGGCACCAGATTTGTACGTCGTCGAGCGTGGCCGCCATGACGGCTAAGGGCCGGGCGGGACGGCGCTTTCGCTGCCGCAGGCGAGTAACGGCCGCATCGCTGGTGGCATCGCAAAGGAGTTGAAACCCGCCAAGGCCCTTCAGGGCTACGATGCGCCCGGCCATGATCTCGGCGGCTGCCGCCAGCAGGGCCTCATTGTCAATAGCGAGTTCGTCACCCAGTGGTCCGAGCAGACATAGCCGCGGACCGCAACGAGGACATGCAATCGGCTGCGCGTGGAACCGCCGATCGGCGGGGGCTTCGTATTCGCGGCGGCAGTCGGGGCACA
This sequence comes from uncultured Planctomycetaceae bacterium, assembly GCA_964487655.1. Classification (GTDB taxonomy): domain Bacteria; phylum Planctomycetota; class Planctomycetia; order Pirellulales; family Thermoguttaceae; genus PWXP01. The sequence goes on along the minus strand of CAZASB010000026.1, from coordinate 11,172 downwards.
TCGTGAAGGCCCGCATCGACGTGCGAGGCCGATCGTAAGGCAGGCCCTCGATAATCGACCATCGCGGGCCGCACTGCGTGCAATTGGTGAACGGGTAACCGTATCGACGTTGCTTGGGGTCGCGGATTTCCGTCAGGCATTCGGGGCAGGTCGCCAGATCGGCTGGAATGGTCGGTTGGGGCGCGGCCGCGTCATGGCTTGCCTCAATGTGGAACTCGCTCGGCCAATCGTTATGACAGGCGATGGCTGCTACGTCGACGGTCTCGATTTCGGCCTGCCGCGGAGGATGGTTCTTCAGTCGCTCGACAAAGTTTTCTACTATCTTCCTCGGTCCCTCGACCTCGATATGTACCCGATCGGCGTCGTTCCGCACAAACCCGGTCAACCCCGCCGCTCGGGCCGTGTTATACACAAACGGCCGGAATCCGACCCCCTGAACCACCCCACGTACGGTGACGGCGATGCGTCGACAGTCCGATTCATGGTCCGCGCGTGATTTCATAATACGCCTTCTTACCGCGCCGAAATTGCTCGCGGTGAAGTGGGCCGACTGCCGCGGGGTTGGCTTCATGTCGCCGCCGACGGTCGAGGGTGATCGGGCGTACGCCATGACCAATCGGTGCCAAGTAGTGTACCTGGACGTACACGGACTGGCCAACGGGACGCCTTTCATTGCGACCGGCCGGCGCCTGTACTCGGTGGACGGCCGCTGAGCAGCCACTCGGCCACGTCTGGCACGCCTTCGCCGGTGAGAGCGTTTACCTGAAATACGCGGCCTTCGGGGGCCAGGCGGCGGTAGTCCGCGGTGATGCGCGCAGGGTCGAAGTTCGTGTGGCTCAGCAGGTCGCACTTCGTAATGACCATGGCGTGGGAACTCTGGAAGATGGCCGGATACTTTATGGCCTTGTCGTCCCCTTCGACCGTGCTGAGCACCACGATGCGCAACTGCTCGCCCAGGTCGAACCCGGCGGTGCATACCAGATTGCCGATGTTCTCAATGAACAGCAGGTCGATGGCCTTTAGGTCCAGATCGTCGAGCACGGATGCGATCATGTTGGCGTCGAGGTGGCAAGCGCCGTCCGTATTGATCTGCACGACGGGCACGCCGAGCCGCTCGATTCGCTCCGCGTCGATAGCGCCGGCGATATCGCCTTCAATGACCGCGGGGCGCGGTCCCTCGCCGAGGGCCTTAAATAGGCCTTCGAGCAAGGTGGTCTTTCCAGCGCCGGGCGATCCGACGATATTCACGCAGAAGACGCCAGCCGTCGAGAACTTCGCGCGGTTCTTAGCGGCAAGCTGGTCGTTGGCCTTAAGCAGTTTCTTCGCGGCGACAATTTTCATGATTCACTCGGTTCTAATTCAATGCTATCAAGCGTCAGTTCTCGTCCGCCTTCAATGACCACGTTGGAGCTGCCACACTTGGGGCACTCGGCCACCAGTTCGTCGATCGGTTCGACATGGTTGCAGTCGCGGCACCGGCAAGCGGCCTTGGGTTCCTTAATAATAACCTCGGCGCCGTCGACAATGGTGCCGGGGCTGAGCAGGTCGAACGCGAAACGGAGCGAATCGCTATTGACGCCCGATAAACGACCGACCGCCAAGTTGAGTTCGACGATGCGTCCTTTTTGTCCGGCGCGGTGCAACTCGTGGTTCACTTGCTCAATTAGAGCTTCAACGATCGACAGTTCGTGCATCGAAGCGACCTAATCGACCGCGGCCAACTGGACCCGAGCGCCTTCCAGGCGATGGGCCAATAGCTTGGCCACCTGCCCCGTCAGGCGGTAGCCAAGAAGGGGGTCTTTCTCGCACAACTGCCTCAGTCGAGTCGCGTTGACGCACAAGAGTTCGCAGTCCTTCGTCGTCGTCCCAATGGCCGTGGTCTTGTACGGTTCGATCAGGGCCGACCAAATGAGTAGATCGCCGTCGATCAACGTGTCGACGGTGCGCATCTCGCCGCTGCCGAGCATGTAGTCGATGTTGACCTCGCCTTTGCCAATGATGTAAAAGTAGTTGGCGGGGTCGCCCTCGCCAAACATGCGGGTACCGGCCGGCACTCGCTTCTCCTCGGCGATCATAGCGATCTCTTTGAGGCTTTCGTCGCTGACACCGGCGAAGTAGGGATAACGACGGAGGAGTTCGGGCGAAATCATTTCAATGCACTCCTTGGGATGAATGATTTGGGTCATGCGTTTTCCCGAGCCGGCCAGCCGGCCGCGAGAACTTCCATCACGAGCGCCACGGCCCGAGGTATGGCTGCCTCTACCTCGGGTGTGAGCTGCTCACCAAAGTTCAGTATATCGGCCGCTTCGATTGCGACAAGGATGACCGCCTCATCCGGCGGCAAGTGCATGCCTGCCTGCCGACCGAGGGTCAGGGCGGTCGATAGGTTAACGTCGTGTGCGGAGGCACTCCTTTGGGTGGGCAGATCATTGGGTTGCAGTCGGTGGATCGTTCCGGGGGCCGCACCGGTCTGGATGGCGTCGATCACCACGGCCCGATCGTAGCCGATCATCCGTTCCATCAGTTTCAGGCCGCCCCAGTAGTCTTCGTCCACCTCGATTCCGGCATTTCCCGCCAGACGCGTACGAAGTTCGGCCGCCACGCGCAGCCCCACGCCGTCGTCGGAGACGATCGGGTTGCCGAGGCCGAGAACGAGGGTTCTCATGCGACGTACTGCGACAGGGTTTCGACCACCTCGCCGCGCGGGTCGCGGACGTTTACCACAAGCGGCATCTGGCCGGGGAGGCTGTGCGCGGCGCAGCCGAAGCAGGGATCGTAGGCTCGGAAGGCCATTTCGACCATGTTCAGCAGGCCCTCGCGGACCACACCTTTATGGATGAGCCCCTGGGCGGCCTTCTTGACCGACATGCAAATGGGCGCGTTGTTGTTCGTCGTGCCCACGACCAAGTTGACCGCCGTGAGAATCCCTCGCTCGTCGGTCTTGTAGTGGTGCGTGAGAATGCCGCGAGGGGCCTCGACGCAGCCAATACCCTCGGTTGGCGTTTCGGTGGGAATTACGCGGTACTCCTTACCTGTGATTTCCGGATCGGTGGCCAATTCCACCCAACGCTCGGTTGCGTAGAGCACTTCGATGAGCCGAGCCCAATGCGTGGCAAGCGTATGGTGGACCGGCTTGCCGCCCAGCACGTCGTAAAAACGCTCGTACTCGGCCTGGGCAAGCGGCGTGGCCATGCCGTCGGCCACGTTCAGCCGCGAAAGGGGCGTCGACTTGTACACGCCTGACTCCACGCCGTCGACAAAGCCCTTCCAGCCAATTTTCTTCAGATACGGGAACTTCAGGTACGTCCAGGGCTCGACGCGTTCGGAGACGTATTCGCGATAGTCCTTGGCATCGTACTTGGCGTGTTCCTTGCCGTCCGGACCGGTCACGCGGACCTTGCCGTCGTAGAACCTCAGGTGGTTGTTCTCGTCGACCGTGCCGATGTTATATGTCTTGTGCGTATACGTATCGCCGGTAATCAGGTCGACATAGTCGGAGTTTTTCAGGACCACGTCATCGAAGATCTTCAGCGAGAACTGGGCAAACTCAATGGCTTCGCGGCCGAGTTTCTCGATCTCCTGCCGCTGCTCTTCGTTGATGCCGCGGCTTACACCGCCGGGCAGACCCCAGTTCGGATGCACCGGGCGGCCGCCCATCATTTTGAGCAAATGATGGCCGTTGCGGCGCATGTTGATGACCTTGCCGCCGATATCCAAGCCCACCTTGGCCACGACGCCGAGGATGTTGCGCTGGGCGGGCGGGGCCTCGGGGCCAACAACGAAGTCGGGGCCACCCAATGCGTAGAAGTGCGTGGTATGGTCGGTCGTGAAGAAGATGCTGTAGAACATCTCTCGCAGCTTCTTGGCCGTCGGCGGCGGATCGACATGCCACACGGCGTCGAGTGCCTTGCTGGCCGCCATATGGTGCGCCTCGGGGCAAACACCGCAAATGCGGTTGGTCAGGTTCGGCATGTCCTCGGCCGTCCGGCCCACGCAGAATTTTTCAAAGCCGCGAAGTTCCGGGATTTGGAGGTAGGCATTGGCTACGTCGCCCTCTTCGTTGAGGAAGATGTCGATCTTGCCGTGCCCCTCGAGCCGTGTGATGGGGTCGATGGAAATCCGCTTTCTTGGCGTTGCCGTACTCATGAAAGTCACTCCCGCTTAGGAGAAATCCGTAGTTGCCAAACATCACTCCACCAACGCGAGGTCGGTGGTGACGTCTTGAGTTCGTGTTTACTTCGCTCCGTTGCCGTTCGTTTCTCGATTCTTGCGACGCAACAGGCTCTTTGCGAGACTGAAGCGGTAGAAAGTACCGATCGGGTCAGGAATTCCCTCGGAAATGATTCGGCTGATTTCCTCGGGATCGTTCGAGTCGATCACGCTGGCGATAGCGCTCATCATTCGGGCACCGAAGTCCTCCACACCGTCGTTGGGACCATGGCAGCCGATGCACGGCGAATTGACCGTGGGGCACAACGCGCCGCAGCCTGCCCGCGTGGCAATACCGCAGCAGAGGATCCCCTGCTCCAGGAGGCATTCTTCCTCGTTGGGGATGATCTCCCAGGTTCGGTACAACTTCTTGATCTTCTTCTCGGTGCGTTTACGGGAGCACTCGTCACAGACGGTCGTATTCACGCCGATCACGGCACCGGCCGGCGGTAGGTTGCCGGAGACAATCGCCTCGATCGCCTTCCAGATATTCTCGCCTTCAGGCGGGCAGCCGGGAAGGTAGTAATCCACCTTTACGGTCTGGTCGAGCGTCTTGAGCGTATCGTAGAAGACCGGTAGATAAAGCGTGCCCTCGGGCATCTCGGTTTTGTGCTGTGGGCGGAAGTCCTTGGGGTTCTCCGGGAAGGTTGGTCCACCTTCCTTGTACACGGCATCGAACACCTGCTGGCGGTTGTTCATGTTGGACAGGCCGGGGATGCAGCCTTCGTGGGCGCAGGAACCGAAGGCGATGAGCACCTTCGACTTACGTCGCATCAGTTGGGCCATGTACTCCTGTTCGCTGGTGCGAATGCCGCCATTGAACAGGCAAACGTCAATCTCGCCATCGGCCATCTTTTCGACGTCATGTACCTTACTGTCGGTGGCGCAGGGCCAGAATACGATATCGAAAAGTTCGTCGACCTTGAGGATCTTCTCGTGAAGTTGGAGCGTGGCAATATCGCAGCCGCCGCAGGAAGCGGCCCAGTAGAGGGCCAGCTTACCCTTTTTAGCGGCGACGGTGGGTTCAGTGGTAGCAGCGGCGTCGCTCATCGGGGAACCTCCATCACCTCTTGGTGCTCTTTTTCAATCGATTCAATTGCTTCGAGCCGTTGCCCGTTCTCATCCCAGTTGGCCGGCCATTTCAGCGGCCCGAGCTTCTTGACATCGGCCACGAGTTGATCGATGGCGTCGGCCAGTCGCTGGCCCTCGGCGGCCGAGGCCCAGACGAGCCGGACCCGATCGGGCTCCAGGCCCATGGCGGCAAGCGTATGCTTGAGCATGGCGTAACGGCGCATGGCCTTGTAGTTCTGGTCGATGTAGTGGCACTCACCCGGATGGCAACCGGCCAGCAGCACGCCGTCGGCCCCCAAGGCAAGGGCCTTCAGTACGAACGCCGGGTCGATGCGCCCGCTACACATTACGCGGATGATCCGCACGTTGGGCGCGTACTTGATGCGTGCCGTACCGGCTAGGTCGGCGGCACGGTACGAACACCAGTTGCAGCAGAACCCAACAATCTTGGGCTCGAAGTTTTCGTCTGGCATGGGAAACTCCCGGATACGTTCTTGTTTCTGATTGCTTGACGGGTGACTCGCGTCTCGTCCTACGCCGGGGCGGCTTCGGGCTCGAGCGCCGGTTCCCCCGTGATATGGCCGTTTCCATCGCCATCGTACATGGCGTCCCACAACACGCCCTCGATCTCGGCAAAGACCTGCGCGTTGTTGTAGTGCGCCCCGGTAATGGCGTTGGCGGGACATGCGGCCACGCACGTTCCACAACCCTTGCACAAGGCCGTGATGATGCGGCTCACCTGCTTTTCTTCATCGTACTCGATAGCGTTGTACGGGCACAGGTTATTGCAGATACGGCAGCCAGAACACGCCTCCTCGTTGATCGAGGCGACAATCGGCTCGATCATCACTTTGCCCTTGGTGATCATCGCTTGGATTCGCGCGGCGGCGGCGGCCCCCTGGGCTACCGAGGCGGGAATGTCTTTTGGCCCCTGGCACGCGCCGGCCACGAACACGCCGTCGGTCATGGTGGCCACGGGGTCGAGCTTCGGATGCCGCTCCGTGTACCAGCCCGCCATCGAGCACGAGATGCCGCAGCGAATGCCGAACTCCTTGGCATCGGCCTGGGGCTCGATCGCGCCCATGAGTACGACCATATCGAACGGCAGTCGCTTCTGCTTGCCCAGCAGCGTGTCTTCAAACTGGACGATGAGCTTGCCCTGTTCGGAAGGCTGTCGCGCCGCGTCGGTCACCTCGGCCACCTTGCCTCGCACGAAAGTCATGCCCTCTTCGAGCAAACGCTGGTAGAACTCTTCGTAGTCCTTCATCGGCGCGCGCATGTCGATGTAGAACGAGTACACCTTGGCGTCGGTCTTTTCGAGCACCAAGTGCCCAAACTTCAGGGCTGCCATGCAGCACACGTTCGAGCAGTACGGGTTGAGTTTCGAGTCGCGGCTACCCACGCAGTGGACGATGGCGATGCTCTTCGGCTCGGTCTTGCCATCCCGCATGACGATCTTGCCGTTGGTCGGGCCGGACGCGTTGCACAGCCGCTCGAATTCCATGTTCGTGTACACGTTGGCCAAACGATTGTAACCGTACTGCGGAATCCGTTCGCAATCGAATAGCTTCCAACCCGTCGCGATGACAATGTTGCCGACGTTGATCTCGATGGTTTCGTCCTGCTGATTGTAGTCAATCGCTTCGGTCGGACACACCTTGGCGCACACTTGGCACTTGCCCCGGGTAAAATACGTACAGTTTTCCGTGTCGATCACGGGAACGCGGGGCACGGCCTGCGGGAAGGGGGTGTAGATAGCCTTGCGGTAGCCCAGGCCGGCTTCAAAGTCGTGATCGACCACCTTGCGGGGGCACTTCTCCTGGCAGATGCCGCAGCCGGTGCATTTGTCGTAATCGACGTAGCGTGCTTTCTTGCGGATCTTCGCCTTGAAGTTGCCGACCGAGCCGCTCACTTCCTCCAACTCAGAGTAGGTCAGCAGCGTGATGTTTTCGTGCTGTCCGACGTCCGACATTTTCGGCGTGAGGATACAGGCGGAGCAGTCGAGCGTGGGGAACGTCTTATCGAACTGGGCCATGTGACCGCCGATGGACGGCTCGCGCTCGACCAAGTAGACGGGATGACCGGCGTCGGCCAACTCGATGGCAGCCTGAAGGCCGGCGATGCCGCCGCCGACCACCAGGGTGGCCGGATTGACGTCAACGAACATCGGTTCGAGCGGTTTCTGCAGCTTCACACGTTCCGCGGCGGCGGAGATCAGCCCCTTCGCCTTCTCGGTTGCCGCCGCGCGATCGGTATGCACCCACGAGCAATGCTCGCGCAGGTTGACCATTTGGAACAGGTATGGGTTGAGTCCTGCGTTCTGGCAGGCGCGCCGGAAGGTCTTCTCGTGTAGGTGGGGAGAACATGCCGCCACGACCACGCGAGTGAGGTTCTCCTTCTTGATGTCCTCCTCAATCAGTGCCTGACCGAGCGAGGAGCACATGAACTTATAGTCCTTGGCCACGGCGACATCGCGGATATGGGCGCCTGCCCACTTGGCAACTGCCTCGACGTCAACTATGCCTGCAATGTTACTACCGCAGTGGCAAACGTAGATGCCGACCCGTTCGGCCATGATATTGCTCCGAATCGTCGTTTAGCGTGTTCTTTCGTATTACAAACCGGCCGTTCACGGCCTCGCAACCGCAGCGACCAACTCACTAGTCTCACCGCTCAAGCCGACGCAACCGCTTGCAGCTTCGCGTCGAGCACCGGTTTTACCGAGACCAACTCCTTGCCAATGCCGAGCTTCTTGCCGTCAATGCCGAACGCCACCCCCAGCATCTGGGTGAAATAGACGATGGGGATGTTGAAGCTCGTGCCGAAGAACCCATTGACGCGGCTCTGGAACGCGTCGAGGTTCAACTGGCACATCGGACACATGCACAGGATCATGTCGGCCTTGTAGTCCTCGGCGCTTTGAAGCAGCCGGCGGATCAACTCGAATGCTTGCGACTCGCTGATCTGCGTCATGTGGCCGCCGCAGCAATGGGCTTTGACCGGATAATCGACCACCTCGGCCCCCAGCCACTGGAAGAGCCAGTCCATTTTCATCGGATATTCCGGATTGTCCTCGTTCGAGATGGGCCGGACCACCTGGCAGCCATAGTAGGGCGCCACGCGCACGCCGTTAAGCGGCTGTACCACCTTGTCGCGAACGGCTTCTTCGCCGATGTCATCGTAAATAACGTCGAGCATGTGGCGTACTTGGACCCGGCCTGCCTTGTAGTGAAGTCCGCCGGCGGCCAGGGCCTCGTTAATCTTCGCGCCCATGTCGGGGTGGTCGGCCATGAGCTTGTCGGTCTTCTTCAAGTTCAAATAGCAGGCGGCACAGGGGGCCACGAGCTGCTCGGTCTTGCCGTCGACCAGTGCGAGGTTTCGTGCCACGACGGCACAGGCGGCCAGTTCGTCCTGACTGAAGTACTCGGTGGCGCCGCAGCAGTTCCAGTCGTCGATTTCGACCAGTTCGATACGCAGCATTTCAGCGACCGCGCGCACCGAATGATCGTACGCCGCGGCATTGCATTCCAGCGAGCAACCGGGATAGTAGGCGTATTTCACTTCTGTCCCCCAAGTTCCTTGGCTTTCTTGATAATGGTCCGCAACTGGTCCAGTTGCCGGATCTTGGACGGTATGAGCGACATCCGGCCGCGAGTGAACATAGCCAACCCCATCGGTCCCATTTTCATCGCGCTAAGCGGCCGATTCAGCAGTACGTACCCGGTGGCCAACCCGAACTCGAAGCTCCGACCGTACTTGTCGACGAAGTCGGTGAACGTCTTGGCCAAGGCAGGCGCGTCGGTGTCGTGGTACTTCCGCTCGGCGATCGACATCCGTTTGAGCGTATACATAAGGTCGGTGATAGGAATTTGCTGGGGGCAGCGAGTCGTACAGAAATAGCACGAGACGCACGCCCACATCGTGTTGGCCGCAAGGACTGTTTCGCGATCGCCCGCGTTGATCATCGCGATCAGCGTGCGAGGCGTATACTCCATGTCGGCGCCGCTGGGGCAGGAACCCCCACAACTACCACACTGGAGACAGTGGACGAGCCGCTTGCCATCGGGGGTGTTGTCGATGACCTCTTTCAGGAAGGTTCCGTTCTCTTGGGCAATGGTCTCTTGGGCAATGGTTGCCATACATACTCCTTCGGTGCGTTTTGCATCCGGGTGTAGGTAAGCCTCGGCGCACAACGTTATTGATGGTTTAAGAGCAATCGGCGTGCCGAGAGCGCCACACTCCTCGGAAAATCTAGCTAAGTGCTTGAAAGGCATAGTGTTGCGCCGATTCGATCCTTATGACCGGCGTCCTATACGAGGTTGGGCGCCACGGATTCCCGCGATTGGCCACGGGTTTCTGCGGCAGTCACGGAGTTGGAGGCCGCATGTTCCTGCGAGGACGCGTTCGTCCGAATAGCCCCGTCCGAACCGGCTCGCCCTCCAGTCCATAGTCCAGCAGTTCAAGCGTACTGCGACGCACGATTCGCCCAGTTCGGTCCATTTCTTTCGACCAGTGGCTTACCACGCCACCGGGTACTCTGTCCGAGACCACCGCCAGAGTGAACACGACACCCTTCGGATGTCGGTTCACGGACCGCACGTGGGCCGTCGACTGAATCTCGGAAAGGACTCGAAATGGCAAGTCCAGCGCAATCACCTCGATTGTTGTCTCGCCAAGCGTCTCGCTACCATCAAGCGTGGTCGTGACGTTTTCGCGTTTGAGCACGTGCGGCTTCACGGCCTTGGACACGTAGACTTTCGAGACGGTACGCGTTCCGGGGCCCAAGATAGTCATCTCTTGAACCTGGCACGCAATGGATTGCTCACCGACGGTAATCCGAGTGGGCGTGGTCCTACCTGGTCCGAGGGTATGGGGTTCCATTTGGCCCCAGTAGTCTTGATCGAGCGTCTGGGGTTCTGCTTCAAATCGCTTTCCGGCGACCTCCACGGTTGTCGCTACTTCAAGCGTAATGCCCTGCTTGTCTGCCTGCATTAGCGTGGTTCGCGTTTCGGTGGTTGTGGTGCCAGTAACCAGTCCGGCCTCGTCGAGCGTTTCCGTCAGAACCCGCACCAGTTTCCACGCACCGGGCTCGAATTCGCCCCAAGGATGCTGCTGGCGATATATCTCGAACTCCCACCCGAAACACGCGGGGCACCCAATCAGCAACGTGACGACAGCGCCTCGAATTGTATAAGCCGCCATTCGCACGATATACCTCTCTGGTCGGGGGTAGCGCAATTGCCAGTTTTTCCACCCTACCATGACATTGTACCTCACTTCAAGTCCCCGGCAGCGCCAAGTCGGCCAGTTGGGAAGCCACCTACCGGTTATCTGGAATATGCCGCATCTAGACGCGGTCTACTAGGGAAGTTGCTCAATAGGCCGCGAGGGTCCGCGAATCTCCTCTGGCACGTCGGGGATCTCAATCTCGATGATCAGGGGTAGCAGAAAGTCCTTCGGCCAGCCATAACGCTGGTTGGGGGTGAATCGCCGGGGGTCGGGCTCGCCGATATCGGGCGCTCCGGCCTCCATCGCCGGTTCGACGGCCCCGGACCCAACGGGATGCTTCTCTGGTTGATTGGAGGCGCGGGCTGCGGGGACTGAGATGGATGGAGGCTTCGCTGGCGATTCGTTACGCCGGCTCGGTTCAGGCGAGTGTTGCGTCTCGGGCAGTTCGCTACACCCGCAACCGGCGATTAGTAGGCACGTCAGGAGTGTCGGAAGCCACCTCATATCCGTCCATTATCCGTCGACGGGCGGCATGCTGCAATACGTTCGTTTTTCCGTACGAAGAAGACCTGGCCGATGGCGCGAAAGCCAAAGGCGGAAGCAACAAACGCTAGCCCGGATTATTCACGATAGGTAGGGTGGGTCAAACAAGCCGCTTCTTTG
>CAZASB010000025.1:0-26656 GCA_964487655.1 uncultured Planctomycetaceae bacterium | reverse complement strand
ACCATCCACCCTACGTCTTTTCACCACGGACTTGCACCCAGAAACGGAAGAGCCACTTATTATCATCTCCCTCTGATGTCTCCTTCGCCACTCCACTTCTGCTCCATCTCCCGAAGGTTGCGTCGAAGCGCGCCAACGCTTCCCGCCAGACTTCTCCGACACCTCCTTCCAGGATACCGTGCCGGGTGACTCGGGACAAGGATACGGCGCTCCCTACTTCCTGTCCGCTGTCAGGGCCGAAATTGGCGTCTTAGGGTTGCCGACGTAGCGCCCGAGAAACTCCGCGCGACCCTCCAGGATCAGGGAGCGGTGATTGTCTAGTCCGGATTATTCATATACGATGGGTCAAGGTCGCATAGATTGTGGGTGGGTCCGCACAAGCCGCAACCGAGCTGATTACCAGCCCGCCGCCTGGAACCACGCCAGTAGTAGCGACCGATGGCCCACCAAAGAAGCGGCTTGCTTGACCCACCCTACCTATCGTGAATCATCCGGAATAAGCGGCCACAGGCGGTAGAAGAGCACGTTGACGTCGCCCGGATAACCGCCGGCCGTATCGGCCGTGACGGTCACTCGGTTCTCGCCCGGTTGCAGCAGAAGCACGTCGGTCGAAATGGCGACCGGCTCGCCAGGCTGCATTCCGCCGGGCCAGAATCGGGCTTCTTCGAGTCCGCTGCCCGTAATTGCCTGGCCGGATTGCAGTTGTTGCTGAAAGTTCACGCTCTTCCCATTGATCTGGATGGTGGGCCGCACAAGCGGCGGCGCGGGGTGGAGTTCGGGAAGGGCCCGCAAGTCGTCCAGACGCACTTGCACGGAACTGCCTCCCGCCATCCCTTCCAGACGTAGCACGAGATACTCCGTCTTCGACCAGTCGAAGGCCGGTGCGTCACCCGTGCGAAAGACGCACAAACGCCAGCCTTGGAAACTCACCAGCGTCGTCCACGTAGCGGCCCGGCCGGCCGCGTCGCGGAGTTGCAGGCGGAAGGTTTCCCCCTTGCCGTCGCCCTCGACCCACAAGGCAATTGCCTGCGAACCGCTCAGGTCGACCGGTTGGGAGAACCGCCGGCCGGTTGCGCACCATCCGCCACGCGGGCCGGCGTTGGTGGCTGAAAAGAGCGTGCAGCGACCGCCGACCTTGGGCGAATCCGTCGAGGAAACGAATTGCGTGCTGACTCCCGGCTCCGCAGCTCCGTCAACGGTGAGCGTGGCGTTGGGCCCGGCGTAGAAACGCTCGGCTCGGTTCTCGTCGCTGCGCTGGTATGGGGCCGTGTCATCGAAAGTCTCCAACGTCAGGGCCGCGGGATGATCGTAGTCGGTCGTGGGCACGTTGCGAAAGCCGCACGCAATCTCCACGCCCAAGTGGCAAGGCGTCGGCAGGTCGTTCGCGATCGTCCACGCGTTCTGCTCGCCGTCGAGGGCCTCGACATACCGCGGCTCTTCGTATGCGGCGCGGTAGAGCGTCCATCCATCAGCGTTGCCCAGCAGTTTGAAGTCCTTGCTCGGTTCGCGAAGCTGCGCCTTGACCTCTTCGGAGAAGCAGTTGGCCAGGCGAGCCTGCTCATAACGGCCGACCATTTCCACCATCTGCCGGGCGCGGGGGTGTTTCTCCATGGTCGCCAGCGAGGTCTCGATGGAAATCGAGCCCTCCAGGCCGATCGTTTTCGCGGCGACGTATTCGATCTGGTCGGGCCGCACGTCGTTGAACATGTAGTACCAGCCCACATCGGCGCGGGTGAAGTTCGCGGCCATGCCTCGCATGCCGGGCAAACGCTCGTCCAGATAGGCCTTGAGATCTCCGTGGCCGTCAGCCGATGCGCTGCGAGGCACGATGTGCCACGCGAGGTTCGAGCCGGTGCCGTTGCTGGTCTGGTAGAGGACGTCCTTCTTGAACTTGGTATAGTAGCCCAAGTGCAGTTTATTGAGATAGTACCAGCGTTCCAAGTAGGCATCCTGGATGCCGTCGCTGGCATCGAAATACACCATGTCGAAATCGCAGTCGTTGAACACGTTGGCGAAGTTGGCGGTGAGTTCCTCGACCAGCGTGCTGTCGGGGTCGACAAGGAAGAAGCCCCACATGGCCAGCAGTCCCTTGACCTCGGCGCCGGCTGCATGAGCGGCGGCCTTGGTGCCCAACGCGCCGCGCTGGCAACGTACGAAACGCGCGGGCGGGCCGGGCTCAACGTCCTGATAGCGGATGATCTCGTCGCCAATCCGCAGATAATAGCCAGGGAACGCCATGCTACGAGGTGCGTTCGGCGGAAGCGGGGGAGGGCCCGTTAGCGTAAGCGTGGCCGACTTCTCGTCCACCGCTTCGACCAGCGGCGGGCAAGCGACATAAGCCAGGCGGTCGTCGGGCACGGGAGTTACATAGGGATCGTTGGGCGAGATGGACGGCCCGAACACGTGGACCCCCGCCCCCAACCCGGCCGCATGAATCTTCGCGACCGTTCGTTTCAGGCTGGCAAGCCCCTCGGGGAAGTTCTGCTTGTTGATTTCGAAATGCCCATGGGTGGCCAGCCAGTTGTTCTTCAACAGGATGATCGTGCCGAAATGGCCGATCTTGGCATACTCGATCATCTTGTCCGTATTGCCCTCGGTCGCGTCGACCATGAACAGGTAGGACCGGCGAACCGGCTGTGAATCTCGGGCCCACTGGCCTTCGAGCATCGGACAGGGCAGGCCGTTGGCCCGTTCCGCCTCCATGATCGCCGACTTGAACTGGTCCCGCGGCGCCGCGACCAGGGCAAACCGGGCCCCAACCATGCCGCGTTTTTGCGTGCAGTGCGCGGTCAGCCCGACGATGTCGGAGCCATGGGCTTGAATCTGCTGCCAGACGTTGGCCGTGGTCCCCAGAAGACACGCGCCGAATTGCTCGTCGTACGTGGCATTGAAGGCCCCGGCGACCGTCGCGAGACGCTGGAGTGGAAACTCCAGGCTGAGTTGTTCGACATCGCTTGGCTGCACCTCCACGACCTCGAAGAGCACGTGCTCTTTTCGGATGGTGAACCGCAGCGTAGCCTGCAGGTCGGAGTCGAGAAACTGCGCTCGAAGCAGGTCGCCGTCGCGGGTCAGACTATGGATGGGCGTTGGCACGCCCCGGCGAACAAGACGCAGGATGGGAAACGGTATTCCGCCGGCCGCGTAGTCCTTGCCCGACGTCTTGCAGCGGAACTCGCGGAGGACGCCCTGGGATGAGATCGTCAGACGCAGCGAGTCCGTTTCCAACGTAACGTCGTTGCCGCCAGGCGCGTCCGTAAGAATGACCGGTTCGATCCTCACGTCGTCCACGCCAACACTCTCGCGAGGCGGCACGCACAAGGCCAGTGCCGAGTGGAGATAGCCTTCCGTCGGCGCGTGATAGAAACCCTCGATCAGCCTCCAGCCTTCTCCGCCGCCGGTGGACTGCGCGACACCCTGCCCGCCGATCGGCCCCGACTTGAAGTATTCGTAAAACGAAAGCGAGATGGCCCCGCCTCGCATCCAGGCGGAAACTCGGTACCACTTCCCCGGCTCCAGGCCATGGCACATCTGGTATAGGTGCGCGGAGCCTTTTTCGGCCCCAGCGATGCGGATGAATCGCTCGCCGTCGTGAGCCGTCGGCTTGCCCGACTCCGACGCACAGGCGGTCAGCTCTCCCGGATAGGCTGGGTTGGGCGTCCACGCCGCGGGCGCCTGCGACGACGAGAATTGCCAGCCGTTGCCTTGGCCGTCCACCTTAACCGGCGCCTTGACCCACGACTCGAAACCGCCGTTCTTTAAGATGGATGCGTCCGGTTCCGACGGACTGGTCGCCAATAAGCACAAAGTCAAGCACCACACTGACATTGAGTTGTCTCCTTGCCAAAACGTCTACGGCGCAACCGGGCCGCCCACCGCAATCCAGCCCCTAGCATGGCCGGTGGACAGGCCGGTGTCAAGTTAAGACAAAGGCCAGAGGACTTGCACCCGTGGTTCGTTTGGGCGAGAATGGCATCCGGGAAACTAGGTAACCAAAAGGCCGATCGTAACTTCCATTCTCAGGAGATCCTCAGCATGACAACGTTGGACAAGGCAATACACGACGGGGCGACTCGCAGACATTTTCTCGGCCGGATACTGGCGACTGGGGCAGCCAGCCTAGTGGGGGCTCGTTATGCCGTACCCGCCATGGCCGCGACACCCGCCGAAGCGCCCTCGCAAGGCTGGCAGATTGGTTGCTACACGCGTCCGTGGGCCGGTTGCACGTACGACGTGGCCTTCGATGCAATCGCCGAGGCCGGCTACCGCCACATCAGCTTCTCGGGCATCAAGTCGGCCACCAAGCGAGTCATCGCACCAGCTACGCCGCTAGAAGAGGCGGCCAAGATGGGTGAAGAAGCACGCCGCCGCGGCCTGCAAGTTGCCACCGCCTACGGTGGAAGCTTTGAGAGCGACAAATCGGTTGCCGCCGGCGTGGCCGGACTCCATCGCATGATCGACAACTGTGCCGCCGCGCGCGTCGGGGCCATGTTGATCGCCAATATGGGGAATGAGAAGACCTACGACAACCACTGCAGGGCGATTGCCGAGGCGTGCCCTTATGCCGTCGAGAAGGGCGTAAACATCGTGTTGAAGCCGCACGGCGGACTCACCTGCCCCGGGCCGATGCTGCGGAAAGCGGTGGAGGCGGTTGGGCAGAAGAACTTCACGGTGATCTATGATCCGGGTAACATCTACTACTACAGTGACGGCCAGGTCAATCCGATTGAAGACGTCGCCGTGCTAGACGGATTGGTCACCGCGATGTGCATCAAGGATTACCGCCATCCGAAGATCGTGTCCCTCACGCCCGGCACGGGCCAGGTGGATTTCCCCGTCCTGATGGCGAAGCTCATCAAGGGCGGCTTTACCCACGGTCCGCTGATCGTTGAGACACTTGCGCCTGGCGACCTGCCGCATTTGGCCCAGGAAGCCGTGAAGGCCCGACAGTTCGTCGAGAAGCTCGTGGCCGGCGCGTGAAGTTCAGCGCCGCTACAACGCTGCCGGGCGGGCCAGTATCATTGGCCGTCGTGTTACCATCGTCATAAACGTGGGGCGAGTGTTGTTGATCAAGCAAGGGAGGCTACGGGCTACGACACTCAGGCTCCTATCGCATCACCAAGGGAGGGAAACTCTCATGAAGTTCGTTTTACTCGAACGAAGTTTCTTGCTCTTCCTGGCGGCCTTCTTTTGCTCGCAGACTGCTCGGAGCCAGCCTATCGCGTCCGAGTCAAAGCCGGTGGCGGTTATCGGTGGAGGCCAGTATGGCAAGTTCGACAGCAACCGTTTCATTCATCGCATCCTGGCAGACGGCGATATTGCCTGGGAGGACAGGGGCAACAGTCTCGACCCTTCCGAATTTGCTCGCTACAGCCTCGTCCTTTGGTTCTCTGGCGCCACGGAAGAGTGGAGCGAACGCCAGATTGCCGACTTCAAGACTTATTTGGAGGACGGTGGAAGGTTTCTGCATACCGAGGGAGGTATCTATCTCGGCGCTTTGGGCAGGAACCTCAAGCCCTTTCCTTGGCTCGGAGTGAAGAGTTGGAATTATCACAGCAAGGAGCGGATCGAAGGCCGGTTCCTCCAGCCGCAACATCCTTACCTTGAGGGCATTGACACGGGCGGCAAGTACAACTGGTTGAGCGCGTGGTACACCCTCACTCCCAACGAGAACACCGTCAGCGTTATCGGTACCGATGCCAATAGCCTCCTGGCGGTTACCCCGGTTGGGCGCGGAGAGGTGATCTGGTTCTGGAATGGGCTTTTTCGCGTGCGTGAAGATCGTACCGCGGCCCCCGCGATGGAGACTATCTTCAGGAATATTCTTGCTGCGGCACGGCCGCTACCGATTGCCGAGCAAATCAACACAATCGCTCCGGCGTTCTCCCGCGAACCGGGGGCCTTGGTGGCCTGGAAACGCGATTGGCAGTGCGGTTCACAGAGCGATTACGTTTTTCAACCGCCCTGTCCGCGCCCGGACGAGCATCTTACCGGCATTGCGTTCTACTCGGCCATCGATGAAAGAGACACGCAGTTCTTCCTTTGTCAGAGCCTGAAGTCCCAGCAGGTCGAAGTGGCCATGCCCCCACTGCGGCACGCCGGCACCGGCAAAACATACAGCGAACACCTGAGACTGTTTATCTCGGAGCGTCCACCCAAGGCGCCCTCGCTCGCAAGAGAGGGACAGGAGAACTTGCCTGACAAGTTAGGCCGGTTCATGCTAACGCCTCTTAAGGATGCCTTTGTCGTCAACGACTGGCGTCCCCGCGTGATTTGGCTGGAACTCTCCACCGTTGGTCTACCGGCAGGCGACTATGAAACCCGGCTCTCCCTGCGTGGTTCGGACGGGCATGAGTTGCAAATTCCGGTCAAAGCCAAAATCTATCCAGTACGAATGCCGGAGAAACGGTTGGTAGAGCTGCGCTATTGGGGAGGCGGCATGCCCTCGCGCGAGCCCTTTCTACGCGAGCTGAAACGGCAGGGATGTTCGCAAATAATGATCTCTTACCCAGACCTGTCGCAAATCCGGCTGTTGGAAACGGGCCAGAGCCTACAGCAGGCCCTGAAGAGTAATCCGGATGCGTTCGCCGCCACCGATTTCCCGGCCCTCGATTTCAGCGGCGCTTACGATTCCGGGCTACTGGCGGGATTGGAGAGTGGTCTTCACTACGTTCTGGTTCGCGATGTTCGCACCGGCTTCTGGGTCGCCCAGGCCGGTACCGGCCTGAAGGTGGACTATCAGGCGACCGCGAAAGACTGGCCAGAAGATTTTCGGCGCGTCTACACGTCCTATTACCGGGAACTGTATCGGTATTTGACCGAGAAGGGATTTGCGGAAGTAGACCTCCTCTGGATGGATGAGCCGAATATGGAATCGATCGAGAAGACGTATATTCCGCGCGCCCGCTTGCATGCGGCGGCCGGAATGGGATCCGGGGCAACTTGGACGGCCGGCGGCTTTTTGACCCCAGAGCAACTCAATACCTTTTCTCCGTACACCACCTCCTGGTCGATGTACACCATCACCATGCCCAACTTCCTCGGGTTCTGGAAGGACCAAAGCGCCCAGTTTCATCCACGAGCCCGCGTGGGCATCACTCGCGGCGGGACAGGTCTGGCGTTGCGCAATCCCTACAACACGGCTAGAAACTTGGGCTGGACCATCGCCTACTACGGCGCCCCGGTTTGTTTCCTGGCCACCGGTCCGCTCTGGAAGGAATGGCTGTACTATGTGGATTTTGATGCCGAAGGCCAGCGTCCGCAAGGCGTCGAAGGAGAAAGGCTACTGGCATACGGCAGTTCCAATCCAGCCGATACCGAGACGCCACTGCTCTCTTCAAGCGACTGGGAGGGCGCTCGCGACGGCATCGACGACGCCAATCTCATACGCATTCTGGAATGGTACTTGAAGAAATTGACGCCGCTGGCCGCGTCTAACAAGGCGTTAGCCGAAACTCTACAGGCGGTCGAGGCCGATCGCGCCACCTGGTTTAAGGGCGATTCCGAGGAAAGTTTCCACATTGAGCCAAAGCAGTACCGAGTGAAGGACACGGCCTACGACTATGATGCCGTCGAACCTCCGTCGTCGTCGGCCATGGAGCTTCTTAAGAAACGTGTCCTTGATCACTTGCAAAGCCTAGCTGCTTTCCAACGCGATACAGCGCCATCGCTTTCGTGGCATGACAGGCATCTGGTCCAGCGCGGAGAAGTCAAGGCCGCACTGTATCTTCCTGCCATGCCGGATGACTCCATTGAAAAGGCGGCTGCGGAGTTTCAGAACAAGTGCCACATACTCGCCGGTAGGGAATTACCCGTTTTGGCTTGCGCCACCTGGAAGGAGGATCCTTCGAGAATTGCAGTCGTAATCGGCACGGTCTCGGAGAAGGCGGTCCAAGATATCCTGACGGCAAAGAACTGGAAAACCGACGGGACGTATCCCGGGCCGGGACGGTATGTCATCAAGTCCGACTCGAATGACAATTTAATCCTGATTACCGGGCCCGATAGTGATGGCGTTGCCCGAGGCATAAGGAGTTTTTCCGTCTTTCTCGATGGTCGAGGTCAATGGCTGCGGCCAGAATAACATTAGGCGAGCAGCGACAAGTGACGTCCAATAGGATGGACTTTAGCCGTCGTCTTCCAATGCAGCGGAGGCGGCCGTCTCCTTTTCGCCTTCCGTAGTTCCCAGAGTCGCTGGCCGAAAGTCGGCATGTTCGGCCGGCCCCTATTCCTATCCCTTGGTATAAACCGCTACAATTGCCCCAGGGAAGCGCTGTGCGATCCCCAATTTCCAGCCTTAACCAACGTGAGGGATAAGTAGCCCTCATTCAGAGGTGGTGATGTATGCATGATACCCAACCGACCCATAGGAGATGCGCCATGCGGCTGTGTGCAATCGTACTTCTTCTGCTTACCTTGGGCAGATTTACTCGGCCCGCTCCCGCCGACGATGCGAAGCCCACGCAGGCGATGACGTGGAGCGTCGGCACACCGATCGTCACCTACTATGCCGGGCCGGGATACCACTGCTCCGGCCCGCGGATGAACGATGACGCCGCCCGGCAGATGGCCGAGGGTGGTTTCAACGTCGTCTGGTGCGGCGAGAACGAACTCGACGTGGTCCAGCGGCACGGTCTGAGGGCGCAACTTCGCGACGGCTTGCTCTCACCCGCCACCCTGGACGACCCGGCGCAACGAGAGAAGCTTGATGCGTTGATCGACCGCGTCCGCCGCCATCCGGCGCTGTACTGCTACTATATCACCGACGAACCCGGCGCGGCCAAGTTTCCCGCGTTAGGCAAGCTGGTCGCCTATCTCCGCCAACGCGATCCAGCCCACCTAGCCTATATCAATCTCTTCCCCATCTACGCCAATAATCAGCAACTCGGCAACCAGGGCGATACGGTCACCGCGTACCGGGAGCATCTCCGCCAGTACGTCAAGGTCGTCGCGCCGGACCTGATCAGTTACGACCACTACCAATTCACCAGCAACGGGGACACAGGGGGCTACTTCCTCAATCTGGCGATGATCCGGCGTGCGGCGCTCGATGCCGGCCTGCCTTTCTTGAACATCGTTCAGGCCTGTTCTTGGACTCCATCGATGCGCGTGCCCAACGCCGATGAGATGCGCTATCTCGTCTACACGACGTTAGCCTACGGGGCGGAGGGGATCTCGTACTACGTCTATTGCTGGCCGGGCCACACCGGCGGCATCGCCCTGGCCGATGGGACGCCCACGCCCATTTACCACGCCCTGAAAACACTCAACAGTGAGTTCGTGGCCATCGCCGAGGAGCTTCAACCGTTGGAATCGCTGGCCGCCTACCACGCCGGCATGACGCCCGAGGGCGCCGAGCCGCTGCCGGAGACCGCCCCCTTCCGCTTCGATCGGCTCCTGCCGGTTTCGGACGCTCAGTCGCCGGAGCGGGTGCGCGGTGCGCTGCTGGGATACTTCGGCAAGCCGGGCCGGCCGAGCCACGTCGTCGTGGTCAACCTCGACTACAAGAGCGAATCCGCCTTTACTCTGGTCGGTCCGGGCAATCTCGAGGTTTTCGACGCCACTTCCCGCGCATGGTCCCCAACTGGTGGCCCCCGGGCTGAATTTCGACTCCCCGGTGGAGGCGGCAAACTCTTACGATTGGCGCAGTGAAACAGACCTTCACGTCATGGAAGTGTTCTTGGATGCCTAAATCGAGCACGGGCATCAGAAACGGTCGCATCGCATAGGTGCCATCGGCGACCAGCCATACCTTCACCTCCAGGCGCTGGCGGTACGTCGACCGTCACCGCGCAACATTCCGGCCGCGATGATTGTGTTTAGATTGCGGACGCTTGGCGGATCGTTTATACTTGGCCATCCGTGGCTCTCCTGGTGCGGTGTTTCTTTTTCAGAAAAATAGAAGCACCGGGAGAGCCACACTTTCAAGCAATACCAATTTTCTCTCAGCTGCCTAGAAAACGTCTAAAGTGCAGTAATCTTAGCTTGTATTTTAGATGTAAAATGGAGATAATATATGGTGACAAGTAAAGAAATCCGGTTGGTTGACTATCTTGATGAGAGTTGTGTGTTATGCAACGTAGAGACCGGTAACCGGGATGAACTTTTGAATCAGATGGTTGGGGCCTTACAGCGGCATAATGACAACTTTAAACAGGATGAAGTTCTAAAAGCGGTGATTGAGCGTGAGCTTCAATCTTCTACAGTGCTTGCTTCAGGGTTGGCTCTTCCACATACCAGAGTTGCCTCTATATCCAGTCCTCTTCTGGCTGTCGCCACTTCCCCCAGAGGCATTGCGTTCGGGACAGCAGGGGAAGGACCGGTCCATATAATTGTATTAATTCTATCGCCAAAATTCGATCCGGGCTCTTATCTAAGGCTGATGGCATTACTGGGCAAACTGTTGAATAACAAGCCTGTGGTTAAACGACTTTGTGTGGCAACAAGCGCGCGCGAAGTCTATGGCATTATGACCAAGAGCGCTGAGCATATAACAGTAAAACTCAATGTCGAGAGTGTCATGGATCGGAATCCAGTCGTTCTGGATGAGAGCAACACCCTTTCTGATGCCATTCATGCGTTCTGCGCCTATCGGGTGATGGATATTCCAATTGTTGACAAAGAGGGGGATCTGCGCGGAGTAATTGCTATTGAGGATCTGTTGCGGCAAAGTCTGCCGGATCATCTGCTCTGGATGGAGGATCTCTCTCCCATAGCAAATTTCGAACCTTTTGCTGAGTTACTGCGGGCAGATGAAGAAACAAAGGTCGCTGATTTTATGCATGACAAATATGTAAGCATCCATCCCAAGACACCTGCAATACAGCTCGCAAAGATATTGTTAATGCAAAAAACCAGGCAGATTCAAGTGGTTGAGGGCAGGAAATTCATAGGTGTTGTGAATCTGAACAGTTTTAACGCGCAGGTATTCTGGGCCTAATTTCAAAAAAGTAAAACATTATGCATCAAGATGACAATAGTGAAGTTCTAACAGAAAAACAGTTAGCCATTCGCTTACTGATTTTACTGGCGATCAGTGGTGGTGTTGGATTCAGCATGAAACTGGTTGGTCTAACTCTTCAGCAATCAACCGCGACTGGCGTATTTTTAGCTATTATTATAGGAACACTGCTCTTCTGGTCGTTCCGTCTCGCAATTGCTTTTTTAGGAATAGGGGTATTAATCTTTACGAAATCGCTGGACATTCCGCATTTTGTTGAGGCTGCGGCACTGCCGGTGATTCTCTTTCTAGTAGGTATGATGATTGTAGTGGGAGCACTGCGTGATCTTGGCTTTTTCACCTGGGTCATTCAATCATTGCTATCCATCCCCAACATGACAGGCAAAAAATTTATTGTGGCAACTGCCATTGCCTCCGCCTTGCTGGCCTGTGCTGTGGACGAGGTGACCTCGATCATCTTTATCTCCACATTGATATTCCAAGTCTGTGACAGGCTTAAACTTAATCCCGCACCGTATATCATCATCTGTGTGCTATGCACCAATATCGGCAGCGCTGGCACTATGATGGGTAATCCGGTCGGCATCTTCATCGGCACGCAGGCTGGTTTAACCTTTGGTGATTTTATCCGCTGGGCCTTCCCCATTATGCTGGCTTCACTGGCCTCATGTATTTTCA
The DNA here is from genome assembly GCA_964487655.1 of uncultured Planctomycetaceae bacterium. Taxonomy (GTDB): domain Bacteria; phylum Planctomycetota; class Planctomycetia; order Pirellulales; family Thermoguttaceae; genus PWXP01. The sequence goes on along the minus strand of CAZASB010000025.1, from coordinate 15,021 downwards.
TCACCATGTTTTGGTTCAGAAAAGAACTCACGCTCTTTGATGAACGGCTGAGGGATCGCCTTGAACGCAAGCTGAGTCTGGTTCCTAAAGTGGATGTTCCTTATAAGCGCGGACTGGCGCTGCTGCTGCTCACACTTGTTTTTATTGCCTCTCACCATGCACTTGAGGAGGGGCTGGGCTTGGACAAAAACAGCATTTTACTGGTTGCTCCGCTCGCCTGTGCTGGCTTGATCATGATTGTCAAACGCAACCGTGCCCGTCATTATGTTGAACGTGAGGTGGACTGGTGGACGCTACTTTTCTTTATGCTGCTCTTCGCCATTGCCGGAACCTTGAAGTATACGGGCGTGACCACCATTATTGCTGATAACTTTATCAAGGTCTGCGGCGACAAACCCACAATTCTCATTCCTTCGATTATGGCAACCACTGCGATTGGTTCAGCGTTTGTCGACAATGTCGTCTTTGTGGCCGCCTTTTCTCCGGTCATTACCTCGCTGGGCGAGACAATGCACGCGATGCCGCTGTGGTGGGCCCTGCTCTTTGGTGCCTGCTTCGGCGGCAACATCACGCTGATTGGTAGCACCGCCAATATTGTCGCTCTGGGCATGCTTGAAAAACAGTCTCATGTGAGCATCAAATTTATTGAATGGTTCAAGATTGGAGCTGCCTCGGCTCTGGTCGCCTGCCTGATCGCCTGGGGGATGCTGACCCTCATGGCCCCCTACATGCCCCATTAACGGCTAAGCTTGATTGACGATTACGGAAACGATTAGGGTGGGCGATTGGAAAGCACCATCCGCGTAATCCGTAATCGTCGCCATCATCGTCAACTCGATTCTTCAACGCACGCCCTTCTCCTGTTGTTTTCGCTCGAGGACGTGTAATCCATCGGACCACTGCTTCGCGCTCAGACTTCGCCGATTTCCGCCATGACCTCGTCGGGAATATTGAAGTTGGCAGAGACGCTCTGAACGTCGTCATGGTCGTCGAGTCGTTCCATCAGTTTCAGGGCCTTGCGGGCCGTGTCGGCGTCGAGGTCGACGGTGGTCTGGGGAACCTTGGCCAACTGGCTCGCTTCGGGTTCGATTTCCGCCTGTTTCAACGTTGCGGCGACGGCCTCGTATGTGGAAGGATCGCACGTGATTTCGAAACTGTCGCCGTCGCGGCGCACGTCCTCGGCACCGGCTTCGAGCGCCAGTTCTATCAGCGTGTCTTCGTCGGTCTGATCGGCCGGAACGAGGAACAGGCCCTTCAGGTCAAACATCCAGGCCACACAGCCGGTGCTGCCCAGTTTGCCGTCGGACATCTCAAAGATTTTCCGGATTTCCGGCGCGGTCCGATTACGGTTGTCGGTGTAGATTTCGCACAGCACGGCCACGCCTCCAGCGCCGTAGCCCTCGTACACCACCTCTTCGATCATGTCCGAATCGAGTTCGCCAGCACCCTTTTTGATAGCTCGCTCGATATTGTCTTTGGGCATGCTGACGGCCTTTGCATCGTCGATGGCGTACCGGAGGCGAAGGTTGGCGTCCGGATCGCCGCCGCCCATCTTCGCGGCCACAATGATGGCCTTGGACAATTTGCTCCACATCTTGCCGCGCTTGGCATCGACCATCGCTTTCTTGTGCTTGATGCCGGCCCAGTGGGAATGACCCGCCATAAGAACCTCGTTTATTTTTGGGGGGATAACTTGTTTTCCATGGCGTTTGCCTTCTCTGACTCGTCGGCTTCGCGGAACGCCTCGACCGCGCGTTGCCAAGTCTTCCTGGCATCCTCTATTCGGTTCGCTTTCAAGTAGGCATCGCCCAAGTGATCGAGAATCGTCGGGTCCGGCTCTTCGTCCAGGCTGGCGGCCTTTTCCAGTTCGGCAACGGCCTCTTCATGGCGATCAAGGCGATAGTAAACCCAGCCGAGGCTATCGCGGAACGCGGCGTTTTCGGGTTGTTCGGCGACCGCCTGCTCAACCATTTCCAGCGCAAGGTCTAGATTCTTGTCCTGTTCGGCCCACAGGTAGCCCAGGTCGTTCATCGCGCCGGGGTCGCCGGGGAACTCGTCCAAGATTTCCTCGAGCCAGGGCTCCGCCTGGGCCAAGTCGCCTTCCAGCACATAAAGGCTCGACAGAACGAGGCGCGCCTGGCGAATCGCGTCGCGAGTATCGGGCGAGCCGTAGTCGCCGTCGAATCGCTCGATCGTACGCCGGTAGGCGGCGATTGCCTCCTTGTGCCGACCGGCGTGATGCAACACCCAGCCGATGCGTCCGTGAAATCGGGGTGAGTCGGGTTCCAATTCCACGGCCTTTCGCGCCGCTGCCAGGGCCTGGTCGGTTCGCCCATCAAGCTCCAGGACGCCAGCCAGGTAGAAGTGGAACAGTGGGTTGATTCGAGGGTGCTCGTTCCGCTTGATGGCACGGCGAAAGACATCGACCGCCCGACCGGGCTCATCGCTCAGCGCAAGGCCCATCCCCCAGAGGATGAGCAGTTCGGCGGCACGTTCGGAGCGGGACGCCACGGCGATTTCAAAGAACTCGCCAGCGGCGTCGAATTGCCGTCCCTCCAAGGCCAGAATTGCGATGGCCAGGGCCGCCCCGTGCACTAAGTCGGTCTTGGGCGTCTGCTTTTGTTTGCGAGCAATGTCGATGAGCTTACCGAGCAACGCCTTGTCGTCGGCGATGAGCTTACCTTCCGGACCGAGTGCGTCGAGCGAGCCGATCTTGTCAGCCAACTGGCCAAGCACACGGAATAGCGGCTCCAGCTTGCCGTCGCGTCGGTACACTTCGGCCAATCCGCGAAAGCCTGCAAGCGTGGGTGACTGTTCGAGCAGCTTCTCGTAATGCGCCGCGGCTTTGTCAAGCTCTCCGGCGTCCCGGTATCGCTCCGCCAGGACTTGGCGCAAGGCGGGGTGGCTTGTGTACTGTTCGAGCAGCGATTCGAGGCGGGGGAGGATGTCGTCCGTTCGCTCCAGACGTTCCAAGGCAACGATCAAGGTGAGGAAGGGCGTTGCATCGTCGCCGCTCAAGTCGTGCTCAAAGGCCGCCTTGAGCGCCTCGAGCGCCTTCTCCGGCTGGCCGTCGTGCAAGAGCACGCGAGCACGGTTCATCTGAAGGCTGCCCGGCCGTGGACTCGCCTTGTCGGCTTCCCCATACGCAGTCATGGCCTCCTTGGAGCGGTCCGCCAGCAGGAAGCAATCGGCAATTAGGCCATACGTGGAGGCCGGATCGCCTAGCAGGATCTTGGTCGTCTCGGCGTCGAGGGCGAAGTCCTTCGGACTGGCCAGGGCTTGCAGCACTTTGGAGAAATGATCGGCGGCCATGTCGTGGCGATCAATCAGGTGGTACAGTCGCCCCAACTCCATGCGCAGGAGGATGTCAGCCGCCGTTTCCTGTTGCGAGTCGCGAGTATCGAGGGCTCGTTCGAACAGCCGGACGGCCTGTTCCCAATCACCCTGCTCGATCAGATACACACCCAACCGTCGCAAGAGTAGGGGATCGGCCTTTTCCAACTCTGCCGCGCGCAACGCGTAACGAACGGCCACGGCGGGGCGTTTGAGCCGGAACGCCAAGGGGACGATTGCCCGGGCGATCGTCGCCGACTTGGGGTCGCGGCGCAGCGCACGTTGATACAGCCGCAATGCCGATTCGAGTTCCTCCTCCTGTTGGGCGGAACGCGCGGTGGCGAACAGCGCGAGGGCTTCGAGTCGTCGCTGTTCGGCCGCGGGACGAGGTTCCGCTGGGACGAAGGGTTCAAGCGGCGGCTGAAACTCCGTGGTGCCCGGTTGCGCCATCGTGGGATCGGCCATCAGTGAATTGAATGGCCAGGCGACGAGGCAGCCCGCGATCACGCACATCCACGCGACACCAGCCGGCCCGCAAAGCCGTTCCAAGGAACCAAAGAACACGGCACACGCTCCCTGTCATCGTATCAACTTGTCATCGAGTCAACCGGCCGCCGGTTTGTGCGGCTTCTTTTGCGTTGGACTTACCGCGGCTTCTGTTTAGAGAGCTTTTCGGTTGTCGGTTTGCTCTTTGCCGCATCGCCTTGCTTCAAATCTTTTTTCCTGCTCGCGGCCGCCGGTTTCTTCCTCGCCATATTGCCATCGGGCTTTGCCGCGTCGTCGCCGGTTGCCGAATTCGCGGCCGCTTCGTCAGCCTTGGCCTTGGCCGCCGCCTTCCGTGCCGCCGCCTGGGCCTTCCTCGCATCGCGACGTTTCGGGAACCGGCTTTCGCATTCCGGGTTGATTTCGAGCAGGATGGCGCGCGTTTTTGGGGAGTAGGGGTTGGCCGCGAAATCGACGCCGAACTGGTGCAGCAGAGCGCTGAATTCCATCCCTTTCGCCTTTGGAATCGCGCGTTCTAGCCCGGAAACAACACCTGTCACAACATCCTCGTTGGTGGCGAGGTCCACCACTTGCAGGGCGCGCAGAGTTCCGGAATCGACTGGAATGGCGTGCCCTCCCAGGGCTGCTTGGACAACGTATGCAACAACAAAATGGTCCGTGCCTTCGAGCTTGTCGAGCCACTGGATGGTCGGTCCCAAGTTCTGCTTGCGCAACCCTTCCAGGTCGAAGGTGAAGTTGTCTTCAAAAAGACTGTGCAGGACCCGTTTGACTCGGTTGGCCGCGCGGCGAGGATTGGGCAGGCTGGCCATCACTTCGGCCAATTCAGCGATGGAGGTGACGCGCACCTCGTTCCAGTCAAAAAAAGTATGCACCAAGCCGGCGAAGCTCTCTTCGGCCGGTTCGTAGTGGGCGTCTTCCAACACGCACGCGAACAATAAATGCTCCAGGACGGAACGTTGGGAATCCGCGAAAACCGGTTTGTAGTGCTTCTTGAGTATTTTGTGCAGATGGACGAACTGGGTCGTACGGCTCTCGGATGCCATTGCGTCGGGCCCTTACGGTGGAATGGTCTATTGATTGGCCGGCGGAACCGGACCGCCGCCGCCATGGTCGGATTCGTCGAGTTCAGTGGCGTCGTCCTCGGATTCGTCGAGTTCCTCGATCTCATCCTCGTCGTCGGGCGGGAGCACGTCGCGAAGGATCGACGCGATTTCAATGGATCGTTTCACCCCCTGGTCGAGCAGGAACGTAATTCGCGGCGTATAACGCATGTCGATGCGCTCGGCGATGCGCGATTGAAGGAATCCGGCGGCCGACTGCAATCCACGCAGGCAGAGCCGCTGCTGGGTGTCGTCGCCCATGATAGAAACATGGACCTTGGCGTGTCGCAGGTCGTCGGAAACCTCGACGTAGGTTACCGTCACGTGCTCGACGCGCGGATCCTTGATCTCTTGAAGGATTGACGTGCCAACGACCCCTCGGATCGCTTCAGCAGCCTTCTGTGCGCGTCGAGACACCATGGTGCATTTGTCCAGAAAAGGTTAGGGTAAAGGGGATCGACCTCATCAGGCTAACGCCGCGGAAGCCAGCGTACGGCGGACTTCTTCGACTCGATAGACTTCGAGAATATCACCTTCCTTGATGTCGTTGAAACCACGCAGTTTCATGCCGCATTCCATGCCGGCACGGGCCTCCTTGATGTCGTTCTTCTCGCGGCGGAGCGAGTCGAGAACGTAATCGCCGATGACCCGGCTGTCGCGGATTACGCGAACTCGCCCGTCGCGCTGGATCAGGCCGGCCAGTACCTGACAGCCGGCCACCGAGCCCATGCGGCTGATCTGGAATACTTGCTTGACTAGTGCTCGGCCCAACTCGACCTCTTGTTTTTCCGGCCTCAACATGCCTTCGAGCGCGGCCTTGAGGTCGTCGGTCACCTGGTAAATGATATCGTATCGACGAACTTGAACCCCGCGCTGCTCGGCCAACTGGCGAGCACCTTCGTCGGGTACAACATTGAACGCGATGATCACGGCGTCCGACGCATCAGCCAAGTGGACGTCGGCTTCGGTCACGCCGCCGACCGTAGCCTGGAGAATCCGGATTTGCACCTCGGGGTGTTCCAGTTTGGTCAGTTCCTTGCGAATGGCCTCAATCGATCCGCGAACGTCGGCCCTGAGGATGATGTTGAGCGTTTGCACGTCGTCCTGTTGGCCCAAGCGTTCATAGAGGGTTTCCAGCGTAACGTGTGGGCGTACTCCGGCCAGTTCGCGATCGCGCATCTGGTGTGCCCGCTGCTCGGCCAAGTGGCGCGCCTGGGAGATGTCATCAAGGACGTAGAAACGGTCACCAGCGCCGGGCGCCTCGTTCAGCCCGGTCACGTTGACGGGGAAGGAAGGACCGGCCTGCTCATGGCGTTTCCGCGGGATGAGGGTGTCGTACATGGCCTTCACGCGGCCGTAGGTGGCGCCGCACACAACGATATCGCCGACGTTCATCGTGCCGTTCTGGATCAGGAGTTTAGCGACAACGCCGCGCCCTTCGTGTAATTCGGCTTCGAGGCACGTGCCCACGGCCGCGCGTTCAGGATTAGCCCGGTACTCGCGCAACTCGGCCATGGTCAGAAGTGTCTCGAGCAATTCATCGATTCCTTGCCCAGTGATGGCGCTGGTCTTGATGACTTCCGTTTCACCGCCCCACTCGCTGGGCAGCAGGTCGTTTGCGGCAAGTTGCTCGTACGCTCGCTGGGGATTCGCGCCGGGAATGTCGATTTTATTCAATGCCACGACGATGGGTACGCCGGCGGCCTTAGCGTGGCTGATCGCCTCTTCCGTTTGTGGCATGACGCCGTCTTCCGCGGCGACGACTAGCACCGCAATATCTGTTACGTTCGCTCCTCTCGCCCGCATTTCCGTGAATGCTTCGTGGCCCGGCGTATCGACGAATGCGACGGCGCCGCCCTTCTTCTCCACACAGTAAGCGCGGATATGCTGGGTGATTCCACCCTTCTCACCCGAAACCACGTTGATGTCGAGAATCCGATCCAACAGCGATGTCTTGCCGTGGTCCACGTGACCCAGAAACGTGACAATCGGCGGCCGGGGTTTCAGCTTTTCGGGGGCGTCAGTCTCTTCGAGCTGCGAAATCAGGCTCTGTTCCAGATCGACGGCATGCCGGAAATCGACCTCGACGCCCAGGTCGGTCGCCAGGAGTTCGGCGGTCTCCGGCTCCAATTCAGCGTTGATGTTCGCCAGGGTGCCCAGCGTCATCAACTGGCGGATGACGTCCCGGGCGGCGACACCGAGCGCTTCGGAGAAGCTGCGGACCGTACACGGCAACTCCACGATCACGTTGCTCTTCCGCGGCGCCGCCGTGTTGGTGCCGGTGTGCCGAATGCGGGTTCGTCGCCGCATGGTGGCGCTGCCTCTCTCCTCCTCGGAGCCGTCCTTTCGGTGACGGGAGCCAGCCGTTTTCTTACGTTTCAGTTGCCGTTGCTCACGGCCGCCCAGAGTCGTGTTCGCCTCATCTTTCGGCACGCCCGGACGCGCCGGCCGACGGATCCGATCGCGCGCGGGGGTAGCCGTTTCCTCGCCAGATTTGGCCGGCTTGGCACCGGCGGGACGGCCCTTCTGCTCCGCGGCCGCCTTCTTCCGCTTTTCCTCGTGTTTCCGCAGGTGTTCCTTCAGCGGCTTTGTACCGGCTTTCCCAGCGCGAATGGCGTCCAAGGGTAACCGGATGTCTGGCTTCTGCGGCACCGGCTCATCTCGTTTTGACTTCGGCTCCTTTGGCGATTTCGACACGGGCATCGGTGCCAGCTTGATCGACCGCACCGGCTTGCTTGGCGTTCTCGGTGTCCTCGGCAACTTAGACGTCTTTGAAGACTTCAGCGTGGGAATCTTGGACAGGATCGTCCCTCGTTTGGGAGGTATTGGGGCCGAAGGATCAACGACCGGCGTCGCGGGACCGGATACCTCGGGCGTCGATGTCTCGGGGACGGATGTCTCGGCGACAGGCGTTTCGGCTGCGGGCGCCTGGACGGCAGACGGTTCCGGAGCGGGCTGCTCGGGGGCCGGCGGCTCCGCGGGCATTTTTTTCACCGAGCGACTCCGCAACACGGGAACCTTTCCGACCGCAGTGCCGACCGGCGCGATGTAGTCGCTGCGGCTGATGGCTCGGGACGGCTCGCTACTTGCCGCCTGCACTCCGGGCCCCGGCGCGTCTTTCTTCGGCCCACGAATGGCGGCCTTGATCCGCTCCACTTCATCATCGGAGAGGCTGGCCAGCGCAGAGCCCTTCCCCGTTATCCCCGCCTTGTCACAGATTCCGACGAGGACTTTACTGTCAAGGTTTAGTTCCTTGGCCAGAGTGTAAATGCGGACGGCCAACTCAATTCTCCCTTCTTCGCGACGGTCGCCTGAAGCGATTCCTTCACGACCATGAATGATCTCTCACATACGCACTTCCTCCTGTTGCATCGGCGTTACAACTCGCCGATCATTGCAGGCCCCCGTATCGTAGAGGCTGGTTTGGAAGCCTGCCCCCCGCGGCCAAGCTTCCCTTGCGGACGCCCGGCAAACACCTCCACGGCATTAGCCGTCGGCGGGTAAAGTTTCCGGGGGCGACCGATCCGTTTCCTCGTCAGCGCCGATGGCCTCTCCCGTGGGTTCCGTGTCGGCGTGCTCGGCTTCCGAGCCTGCTTCGTCTTCGGAAACAACCTCTTGGTCGGCTGTATCGATGTCGTCCGGAGGAGCGTCATTCCCGTTCACCCCATCGTCCAACTTTTGGTTCCCGGCGGTATCCTCTTCCGCAACGTCGGCAGTCGGTTCACCGGGCATCTCGGCAGATGCTTCAGTTTCCGTAGGCGCTTCGGTTTCGGCGGGCGTTTCCGCTTCGGCGGGCGTTTCCGCTTCGGCGGCCTCCGCGCGATCCTGCTCACGCTGCCGTCGTCGCTGTTCGATAGCCCGTCGCTCGGCCTCCTCGGCTTTCGATTCGGCCTGCTTGACAATCTGCTCGGCCTGCTCTTCCGACAGTCTACCCATTTCCATCAGATCGTCCGGCTCGATGATCGAGAGGTCGTCGTAGGACAAGAATCCCTCTCCCACAAGCCGCTCAGCCAATTCGTCGGATACTCCGTCGACCGAGGCGAAACCGCTCACGGCCTGCTCAATCTGTTCGTCGAGTTCCTCCCGCGTCATGATTTCGATGTCCCAGCCGCACAGCTTGCTAGCCAGTCGTACGTTCTGTCCGCGCCGTCCGATGGCCAGCGACAATTGGTCCTCGCGCACCAATACAATGGCGCGGCCGAGCATTTGACACAGGATGACTTCTTCGACCTCAGCCGGTTGCAGCGCGTTCGGGATAAGCAACTGCATGTCGTCGCTGAAGCGGACGATGTCGATTCGCTCGCCGGCCAACTCATCAACGATGTTCTTGATTCGATTGCCTCGCACGCCCACGCACGCACCAACGCAGTCGACACGTTGATCGCTGCTCCACACGGCCACCTTGGTGCGATAGCCGGGCTCGCGCGACATGGCGCGGATTTCGATCACTCCCTCACCGATCTCAGGGATTTCCTGCTCGAACAGTCGCTGCACAAGCTGCGGCTTCGTGCGGCTGAGAATAACACGAACGCGGCTACCCAGCTTCTTGACCTCGTACACCGTGGTGCGAACGCGTTCGTTCACATGGTGCGTTTCGCCAGGAATCTGCTCGCCTCGGGGTAGAATGGCCTCGGTGTTGGGCAGGGAGACGTAGCCGGTTCCTCCCTCGTAACGCTGAATTATTCCGGTAACCAATTGCCCGATTTGCTCCTCGTATTCCTCGTACAGCGTGTCTCGCTCGGCCTCGCGAATCTTCTGGATCATCACCTGCTTGGCCATCTGGGCACCGATCCGCTCGGCCATCTGTTCCGGTGCCATCGGCTCGCCGTTGTGCGTGCCCGTGATTGTCCCATTCTCGCGGTTGATGATGATCTCGATATCTTCTTCTTCCCCAAAACGCTTCTTGGCAGCCGAGATCAGTGCAGCCTCGATCCCATCGAAGACTACGCCTTTATCGATATTCTTGTCGCGGTGGATTGTGTCAACCAACCGCAGGACTTCGTTGGGATCCATCGTTTGCTTTCCGTTCTTCCATTCTCTCGGCCGCGCACGTCTCTCGGCTACGCACGACCAACGCACCATGTTGCCGCTCCTTTGCCCGCTATCAAGGCAAAAAGCTTCAACACCTTACGGATTCACAACTTATTGAGTATGATAATCCCGTAAGCATACCGGGCGGAAAACGCAGTGTCAAGCCGCCCAACCCCCGATGCCGTATTTGTCACACCCAAGACCGGCTATCAAGCTGGAGATTGCCACTGAAGAATAGGTTGCGTGCATTCGCAAGAGGGGCTGCTCATACTCGAGGATGACAATGCCCCCAGAAATAATAGTCTCTGGCAGTCAAAATTGATATGCGTGAACTGACACTTTACCTGGATTAGCCACGCAGAAAGCGTTAAGTTAACAAAGTAAGTACATCTTTAGCGTTGGTTGTTCATGTATGTAGGGTGGTCCAAAGTCGTGTAGATCGTTGGTGGGTCCACACAAGCCGCAACCGACTTGATTTACCGGCTGCCGCTTGGAAAGACGCCGGTATTAGTGACCGATGACCCACCAAAGAAGCGGTTTGTTTGACCCACCCTACCCATCGTGGAGAATCCGGGTTAGACGATAGTGGCACTCGACACCACTGCCTCAGTATAATGGGCCGTGGCGTTCACCCACGCCGTAGGCGCTCGACTGAACATCCGTTGGAGTAAGCCCGTGTCCCATACCGTTCCTAGCCATTGCGCCGCGCCCCTACACGTGACGCTTGCAACCATACTCGTGCTGTACCCATTTTCGCACGCTCTGGCGCAGGCCACCCCTCCAGAGCCGGAGGAAACGCCGCTCTGGACCGACCGGGCACCGATCGGCAATGGCCAGTTCGAAGCGCCGGCCGGGCGCATCACCGTCCATCGGCCCGCGCCTGCCGCGGCCAACGGGGCGGCCGTGGTGATTTGCCCCGGCGGCGGATACGGTGGACTGGTTGTCGGCGCGGAGGGACATGGTATCGCGAAGTGGCTGAACACGCACGGCATCGCGGGCCTTGTGCTGGAGTATCGCCTTCCCAAAGGCCGGTCGTTCGTGCCACTGTTGGACGCACAGCGAGCCATCCGCATGACGCGGGCCAACGCCCAACACTGGGGTATCGACCCCAGCCGGATCGGCATCATCGGCTTCTCCGCTGGCGGGCACCTCGCCGCCACGGCCGGTACCCACTTCGACGCAGGCGATCCGAACGCGGCCGACCCGATCGACCGCTTCGCGTCGCGCCCCGACTTCGTTCTGCTCGTCTACCCGGTCGTTACGATGGACACGGCCGCGCACGGCGGCTCCAGGACGAATCTGCTTGGACACAATCCGAAGCAGGGACTGATCGACCTGTTCTCCAACGAGAAGCAGGTGACTGCCAGAACGCCGCCGATGTTCCTGGCGCATGCCCAAGACGACAAAATGGTAACGCCGGACAACAGCCGGAACCTCTACGAAGCACTCCGAGCCCATAACGTGCCGGCGGGATATCTGAAGCTTCCAAGCGGCGGCCACGGATTGAACGGCTACCAGGGGCCCATGTGGGATGCCTGGCAAGCCGAATCCCTTGCATGGTTGGCTGAACAGAAGATGATTCCCTAGCACATGCGATACGCCTCTTTGATCATCCTCCCAAACGTGCCGTAACACGCGGGAACCGTACTCGTCAAGTTCCCAGCATGGCCCGATTCCCGGAATCTCCTCGGGATTCGTGATTCTGGAAAGTCACCTGGAATGGTTCCAGGCTGCGCTGCGAATCGCCTTCGGCGAAAGAGAATCCTTGTGCAAATCGCGCCGCAGCCCACAGCTTGCCAAAGAACCCCCAGATTCTCTCATTGGCCTTTTCGGCCCACTGCCAATGCAAGCAGGAGCTGGGATATGGCCCTCCAAAATGGGGGTGCGCGAGGATAGGTATTGTCCCCGAATCTCGCACGTCGTATACTCCCGTCACATTCTCCACTTTGGGAGCACCGTGCCCCGACTCTTCGGCAAGGAGGCAGAAGCATGTGGGCCAAGAGGATTCTGACATCCCTATTTTGGCTGGCTTTGACGTGGTCGGTTTCGGCTCAATCGTCTGCCGAGCCTACCGGCGGCGGAACATTGAACTGGCGGCCCGTCGATAGAGCCGCCGCTGGTGTTGCACGGCCCGAGGTGACTCGCACCGCCGATACTCGTGTGACTCCATCCCCCGGTGTCATCGCCGCGGGCGAAACGGGGCCACGCGCCCGTCCGGCATCTGCCGCCAAGCCAAGTCGAAGCGACGGGACGTTGCCGAACCAGCATGGCCAGGTGTGGCGTGAGTACGACATTGCACCCTACACCGTGCGAGTCACCAGCACGCAGCGGCCGGAACAGGCGCTGGTCGACTGGATTCTACGCGAGACGGGCTACGAGGCATGGCACGGGGAACCCTTGGGCATTCTCAGCGCCACGCCGCGTACGCTACGGGTCTATCACACGCCGGAAATGCAGCAGGTGGTTTCCGATCTGGTTGACCGTTTCGTCGTGAGCGAAGCGGAAACATGGCAGTTCTCGGTTCGAGTCATCACGCTCGATCATCCCGGCTGGCGCATGCGCGTACAGCGGCTCCTGCAACCCGTCACCGTGCAGACCCCCGGTGTCGGCGCATGGCTGCTGCAAAAAGAAGACGCGGCCGTGTTCCTTTCGGAACTCCAGCGGCGAACCGACTTTCGGGAACACACGTCGCCACTGCTGCAGGTGAACAACGGGCAATCGACGGTCATTTCGGCAATGCGTTCGAGGCCCTACATTCGTGACATTCTATTGAAACCAGAGACATGGCAAGGTTATGAGCCCCAGTCGGGCTCGGTCGACGAGGGATTCGCAATCGAGTTCAGCCCCCTCCTGTCGACCGACAAACAATTGATCGACGCGGTGATCAAGTGCAACATCGACCAGGTGGAAAAGATGATCTCGATCGAATTGGAGGCCCCAACGGCAACGGCTCCCCGGCAGCGGACGCCGATTGAGGTACCACAAACTACTCACTTCCGGTTCCATGAGCGTTTCCGATGGCCCGTGGGGCAGGCGCTCCTGGTCGGGATGGGAATAGTCCCCTTGCCGGTCCCCGTCGATGCCAAGGCCATGCAGCTTGTCCCCGGCATTCCTCTTCCACTCCCGAAAAGCCCACCCCGCGCCGAACTGCTAGTGCTGATTGAGGTGAAGGGGTCATCGGCTCCCTTGACGGCGAACCTCCCGGCTACGGACGGATACAACCGGTAGTCGAGCGGAATCGCTTCCGTCGGCCATTTCGCGCAGCCGCGAACCGCTTGTGTCTCGCCTCGTAAAACCGCCATTTTGGAGTAGGCGATCCTGCGCGTTCGAGTGATTACTCGACGCGGCTCGACGTCGAAGCTATACTCGCGAGGGATGCTACACTTAGGCGATCGGCAGGTTCGAGCTTACCTGCCGAATGTAGAACAGTTGTCCCAACTGTTCCCAAACAATTGGGACAATTGTTCTACACTGGGTATATTTCAATCTGCCGGTCGCCTTAACGCATAATCGGCCCGTTGCAAGCAAACAACCGTCTGACTCCAACATTTCGGTCTACCAATGAGTACAACGCCAAGACGCGTGGTTATTACGGGAATGGGGCTGATTTCGCCCCTCGGCAACACCAAAGAGTCGCTCTGGGACGCGCTAATCGAGGGCCGTAGCGCAGCGACTTCCCCCCCAATCTCGATGCCCGAATCGGCGACGGTTCAGTGTGTGACGGCGGCCAGGTTCCAGGGCAAGATCGATGAGTTCGGTCCCCTTTCCAAAGAGCAAACCAAGCAGATACGTAAGGGACTCAAGCTGATGTGCCGCGAGACCCAGATGGGTGTGGCCGCGGCTCAACTGGCGCTGTCCGACGCGGCCTTCCCCGTAGGCCAACATACGCCCGAGCGCTGCGGACTTGTATTCGGCACCGACTACATGCTGAGCGAGCCCGAGGATTTTATCGCGGGGATCGTCCGGTGTCGCAACGCGTCCGGTGAGTTCCAATTCGACCACTGGGGGAGCGAGGGCCTGGGGAAGATGTCGCCCTTGTGGCTGCTGAAGTACCTCCCGAATATGCCGGCCAGCCATTTGGCCATTTTCAATGACTTTCGTGGGGCAAACAACTCGCTGACGATGCGCGAAGCGGCAGGGAATCTGGCGGTCTGGGAAGGAATGGAAGTGATTCGACGCGGCCATGTCGACGTAATCTTGGCCGGGGCGACCGGTACCCGAATCCACCCGATGAAAATCATCCATGCGATGCAGCAGGAGGATATTGCCCAGGTCGACGGCACCCCGGAACGTGCCAGCCGGCCATTCGACTTGAACCGGACTGGCATGGTCCCCGGCGAGGGCGCCGCCGCTGTACTGCTGGAGGATGCCGATGTGGCTGAAGCCCGCGGTGCAACCATCTACGCCGAGGTGGTGTCCGGCGCATCGAGCCAGGCGGCCGGCCCGCGACGAGTGCCAGATTGCCGCAAGGCAATTGCCAACGTACTGGCCAAGACACTTGAGGCCGCCGCCGTGGAACCACGCCAACTGGGCCATATCCACGCCCACGGACTCGCTACTCGACGGTCCGATATCGCCGAGGCCCAAGCCATCCGCGACATTTTGGGCGACAGTGCCGCGAACGTACCGGTAACGACCGCAAAGGGGCATTTGGGGAACCTTGGCGCGGGGTCCGGGTTGGTCGAACTGATCGCTAGCATCGTGGCCCTGGACCGTGAGAGCCTCTTCCCCATACTCAACCTCGAAACGATTGACCCCGAATGCCCGATAGCCGCCGTCCCCAAGAGTGGAATATCGCCGGGCAAATGCTTCGTCAACTTGAGTGTTACACCGCAAGGGCAAGCCAGCGCTGTCCTGGTACGCCAGTATTGCTGATACGGATGACGCGCTACTTACGGGGTGTGCGAAGCAACCCGAAGCAATGCCAGAACTTCGTTGCGATTCAGACGCAAAATACCGGGACGACAGCGTCCGTACGACAGACCTACAGGCCGTGCTTCTAACCCGGATTCTCCACGATGGGTAGGGTGGGTCAAACAAACCGCTTCTTTGG
>CAZASB010000024.1:9453-26664 GCA_964487655.1 uncultured Planctomycetaceae bacterium | reverse complement strand
TTTTCCACCCCTTCGACGAATATTTACAAATCACAGGGGGGGGTTCGATGGATGCATCGCGAACACATCCGACAGTTGCCCGCCACAGTGCGGCCGGTTCCTTAACGTAAGTCCTCGGGCAGTCACCGGCATGCATAAGACCAGCGCCAGAGAGACAGGAACCCCACCGGTCACATGGATGACCACGTCGCGGAAAAAGTCTCCGCGTCGAGTGCGTGGAAGGTTTGCGCCGATCTTCCGCCGATGGGCGGGTGCGCCTGTATCTAAATCCATGCACCACAACGCTTTAGATCGATTCGGATGGCATTACGCGCGCGATTTATGTCAACCAAGGACGAATAGTCGAACAAGGCCTTGGGGCGGACGGAAAACGCCCGGTATTCGTTTTAGGCGATCGGCAGGTTCGAGCTTACCTGCCGAATGTAGAACAGTTGTCCCAACTGTTCCCAAACAATTGGGACAATTGTTCTACACTGGGTATATTTCAATCTGCCGGTCGCCTTATGCTTCATATCGACTGCGGCAGGGGCTTGCACTGGTCGGTGGACGGCGCGTTGACGAACTTTCTCGAGCAAATCAACTGCGTGCGTTGCCCCCCTTGCTGGCTTCAGGTTGCTAAGCTAGACTTTCGTGTTTTCACGGTCAGCGCGACCCGCCCTGGGGGCTTCCTTGCGGGATCGCAAACGGATGATTGTTTTGTAACCTAGCCGTCGAGTCCCCGGGGCGGTGTTAATTCGGATGGGATCGGCGAATGACTCAAGCACTGGAATCGTTCATCGACAGGCTGCGGACGGACGGCGTGGATTCGGGCCGAAAGGCGGCGGAGGAGATCCGTCGCGAGGCGGAACGCGAGGCGGAGAAGCGCATTCGCGACGCCGAGGCCAAGGCAAGGCAAATTGTCGAAGCTGCCGAAGCGCAACGTGAACAAACGCTTACCCGAACGCAAACCGACCTGAAGCTTGCCGCGCGCGACACCGTGGCCAAGCTGCGTGAAACGCTCAATCAGGCGGTCAATCGGGCGCTCGAAAAGGCGGTGGCCGAGAAGTTCGACGACTCCACCTTCCTTTCCGAATTGATTCGGCAGGTGGCCACGCAATACGCCGGGGTCGACGCGGGCGGAGACAGCGTTCTGACCATCAACGTCCGCGAGCCGATGCGTCAGAAGCTGGCCCACTGGGCGATCGAAACATTCCACAAGGACAAGGGGAAGGATGGGAAACAGGCGGGGCCGTCCGTCGAACTTCACGGTTCGCTCACCGCCGCCGGCTTCGAATACAAGCTGTCGGAAGGAACGGTCGAGATCACCGTGGAATCGGTGGTCCAGGTCCTGTCGGAAATCATCACGCCGGAACTGCGTAAGCTTCTTGGCGAGGCTGTCGGCGATCCGAAATCGCCCGCCAACTGACCCCATGCACCACTCCCCTACACCTCGGCCATGATGCCGCGGCCTTGAATCCATGCGAACCGACCGGTACTACTACCTTTCGGCGTTGCCCGCGCTTGGCGGACTGGGCAGCGCCGCGCCCGTGGGATTCGCGCACTTGCTGGAGCACGTGGGCGAGGAGACGTCGCGGGGCAAGCTCGTTGGCACGGTGTTCCTGTTGAACGACCTGCTGGAACGCGAGGCGTTTCTGGCAGGTGAAATCGAAGAGGTGAACCCCACCGTTCTCACCGTACGGCAGGCGCGCAACGAGGCCCCGCTGCCCGACTTCCTGGCGCCTCGGGCCGAGGGCGATTCCGAGTCGCTCGCGGCCGATCGACTGTGGGAAGGCTACTTCCACCACGCAGTCGAGATGGGCCGAGCCCTCGGCAGTCCGCTGCTGGTCCGGTGGATCGAATTCGAAGCGGCTCTTCGGAACGCATTGGCCGCGGCGCGGGCAAAACGACTGGGAATCGAGGGCGCCAGCTATCTAGTGGCCACGGACCTGGCCGAGAGCAACGAGGATTTCTCCGCCATGCTCAGCGAGTGGGCGACGGCCGAAACGCCCTTGGCCGGACTGAAAGTCGTCATTCGCGTCCGGTGGGATTGGCTCGGCCTGAACGATGCATGGTTCTCGTTCTCCGAGGATGAATTGGTTGCGTACGCCATTCGGCTGATGTTGCTGGAGCAATGGCGACGCTCGACACACGAAGAAGAACTCTCCGCCGAAACGGCCTAGAGGAAAACGAACTTAACGAAGGCAGGGGACGAATCCGTGAAAGCAAGGATCGTTGCAGTCAACGGAAACCTAGTGATTGCCGAAACCGGCGGCCGCGTCGTACAGAACTCGGTCGGCTACTGCATCCGTACCGACGGAACGCGGTTGTTGAGCGAAGTGATTCGCGTGCGCGGCCATTTGGCCGACCTCCAGGTTTTCGAGGAAACCCGCGGCTTACGGGTCGGTGACCCCGTCGAGTTGCACGAGGAAATGCTCTCGGTCGTGCTCGGTCCGGGGCTGTTGGGCCAAATCTTCGACGGCCTGCAGAACCCGCTGCCCGAACTGGCCAAGCAGGTCGGCTTTTTCCTGAAGCCGGGCGTGTACATCCATGGCCTTTCGACCACGCAGCAGTGGCAGTTCACCCCCACGGTGAAGCCGGGCGACGCGGTCGAGGCGGGCGATACCCTGGGTACGGTGCCCGAGGGAATCTTCACGCACCGCATTACCGTGCCGTTCGGCTCGCGAGGCGCGTTCACCGTCGAAAAGGTCACGCCGGCCGGCAGCTATACGGTCGACGCGGAAGTCGCCGTGCTCACCGACGGTCAGGGGGCCCGCCATCCGGTCACCATGCAGCAGAACTGGCCGGTCAAGCGCCCGCTAAGCGTCGCGCGACGCCGCCTATTGCCCGACGAGCCGCTGGTGAGTCGCGTGCGAATTATCGACTCGATGTTCCCGGTCGTTCGCGGCGGCACGTACTGCATTCCCGGCCCGTTCGGAGCCGGCAAGACCGTGCTTCAACAAATTACCGCGCGACACGCCGAAATCGACATCGTCATCATTGCTGCGTGCGGCGAGCGTGCCGGTGAAATCGTGGAGACGCTGCGCGATTTCCCCGAGCTGACCGACCCTCGCACCGGTCGCAGCTTGATGGAACGGACCATTATTATCGCCAACACGTCGGCCATGCCGGTGGCCGCCCGCGAGGCCTCGGTGTACACGGCCGCGACGCTCGGCGAATACTATCGACAGATGGGACTGAACGTGCTCTTGCTGGCCGACTCCACCTCGCGATGGGCCCAGGCGATGCGCGAGCTTTCCGGCCGTCTCGAAGAAATCCCCGGCGAGGAGGCATTCCCCGCTTACCTGGAAAGTCGCATCGCCAGTTTCTACGAACGGGCCGGCGCGCTGGAGCTTCGCGACGGCACCATCGGCACGCTCACCATTGGCGGCACGGTAAGCCCGGCCGGCGGAAACTTCGAGGAGCCGGTCACGCAGGGGACGCTGAAGGTGGTTGGCGCGTTCCACGGCCTGTCGCGCGCGCGCAGCGACGCACGCCGCTACCCGGCCATCGACCCGCTCGACTCGTGGAGCAAGTACCGAGGCATCATCGACCCCGACACCGTGGCCACCATGCGACACCTGCTGATCCACGGAAACGAAGTACGGCAGATGATGACCGTGGTGGGCGAGGAAGGCACGTCCATCAGCGACTTCACCGCGGCCCTGAAGGCCGACTTCTTCGACAACGTCTATTTGCAGCAGAATGCCTTCGACGAGGTCGACGCCGCCACGCCTGCCGACCGGCAGAAGTTCGTGTTCGGCAAGGTGGCCGAGGTGGCCGCGCTGGACTTCGATTTTACCGACAAGGCCCAAGCCCGGGATACCCTGGTCGAAGTGACCGACCTGTTTCGCAACTGGAACTACGCGGCGGCCGACAGTGAGGAATACCAGCGATGGCTCACGGCCATCGAGCAGTTTATCGCCACGAAAGGGCGGAAGTCATGAGGAAGTACTTCGATTCAATTCGCCGCATTGCCGGCAACGTGGTTACCGTCAACGCGATGGGCGTCAGCTACGACGAGCTGGCTACCATCGAGTCGGCAAACGGCGAGTCGCTGGCGCAAGTGATCGACCTCGAAGGGCAGCAAGTGAGCCTCCAAGTGTTCTCCGGCACCCAAGGCGTTTCGAACAACGACCGCGTGCGGTTCCTTCAGCATCCCATGCAGGTGCCATTTACCGACGACCTGCTCGGTCGCGTGTTCGACGGCTCCGGCCGGCCGCGCGACGGGCGAGGCGAGGTCACCGGAAAGATGACCGACTTGGGCACCGCGCCGGTCAACCCGGTCATGCGTCGCATGCCCGACCAGATGGTGCATACGGGCATCCCGATGATCGACGTGTTCAACTCGCTGGTCGAATCGCAGAAGCTGCCGATCTTCTCCGTGCCGGGCGAGCCCTACAACGAACTGCTCGCGCGCGTTGGGCTGCAGGCGGACGCCGATATTATCATCCTGGGTGGCATGGGACTACGGCACGACGACTACTTGAAGTTCCGCCAGACGTTTGAAGAGGGCGGCGTGCTCGGCCGCGCCATCCTATTCATCCACACGGCCGCCGACCCCGTGGTCGAATGCCTCCTGGTGCCCGACCTGTGCCTGGCCGTGGGCGAGCAGTTCGCCCTGCAAGGCAAG
Source organism: uncultured Planctomycetaceae bacterium (assembly GCA_964487655.1). Taxonomy (GTDB): domain Bacteria; phylum Planctomycetota; class Planctomycetia; order Pirellulales; family Thermoguttaceae; genus PWXP01. The sequence goes on along the minus strand of CAZASB010000024.1, from coordinate 22,055 downwards.
CGGGTGCTCGTACTGCTGACCGACATGACGGCCTTTGCCGACGCGTTGAAGGAGATCTCCATTGTCATGGAGCAGATCCCGTCGAACCGCGGATACCCGGGCGACCTATACACCCAGTTAGCCAAGCGGTACGAGAAGGCGGTCGATTTCGACGGCGCCGGCTCGATGACCGTGCTGGCCTGCGTAACCATGCCCGGCGACGACGTCACCCACCCCGTGCCCGACAACACCGGCTACATCACCGAAGGGCAGTTCTACTTGCGGCACGGGCGCATCGAGCCGTTCGGGTCGCTTTCGCGACTGAAACAGCAGGTGAACGGAAAGTCGCGCGACGACCACCGGGCGATCATGGACGCGTGCATCCAGCTCTACGCCCTTTGCCGCGAAAGCCGCGAGAAGCGCGACATGGGATTTGAAATGTCCGACTGGGACCGCAAGCTGCTGAAGTACGGTATTCTGTTTGAACGACGTGTCATGCACCTGTCCGTGAACATCCACCTGTTTGACGCCTTGGACCGCTGCTGGGAGATTCTGGCCGAATGTTTCGACCCGGCCGAGACGGGGATTCGGCGGTCGATTATCGAAAAGCACTGGCCCAACAATGGAGATGAAGCCGCGGCGGAGCAACCCGCCGAGGCGAGTGCGTAGGCTCGCGCGTTGGGCGCGAGTTGGGCGCTTTTCATCCGCGCGGCGGGAGATTTGAGATTTGAGATTTGAGATTTGAGACCTGCAATTTCAGATTTGAGATGGAAAACGGCGGAACAAGCGGTAAGCAAAGTAATCCCGAACGGCATGTAACGTGGCTACGAAAGTCAAACTCACACGACCTGAGCTGAAACGCTATCGCGACGCCTTGGCGCGATACCAGCGTTTTCTGCCCATGCTGAAGCTGAAGCAGCAGCAGCTCCAGATGACGTTGCGCGATGCGGCCCAGGCATGCCGCAAGGCGGAGCAGGCCCGCGATGAAGTGGACGCCATGCTCCGCCGATATCGAAGCGTATTGGCCGACCGGGCTGGGCTGCCGCTGGCCGAGTGGTCGCGTCCGAGCGAGGTGCGAGTGGGAAAGAAGAACATCGCCGGCGTGGAAATCCCAGTGTTTGAAGACGTGGCCTTCCCCGACGCTCGCTACAGCCTGTTCGGCACGCCGCCCTGGGTGGATCAGACCCTGGCCGACCTCCGAGAACGGAGTCGGCGCGACGCGGCCGTCAACGTGCTGCGGCAAGAGGAGGCCCTCCTGCGCGCGGAACTCACCCGGATTGTCCAACGAGTGAACCTGTTCGAGAAGATCATGATCCCGCAGGCACGCGAGGCGATTCGCAAAATACGTATCAAGCTGGGCGACGAAATGACCGCCGGCGTCGGTCGTTCGAAAATCGCCAAGGGCAAACTGAGCCAAACTCTAACGAACGAGCCGAGCGTTGGGTCGGCACCGCAGGAAGGGAGCGACACGCCATGATTGTTCCCATGCGCAAAGTGTACCTGGTAACGCGAGCCGAGGACCGCGAACGGTTGCTCGTGGCGCTGGGCAAGCTGGGCGCGGCCCACCTCATTCCGGTTGACCCGTCACGCGCCGTGGCCGACGAAAAGTACACCCGCCAACTCGGTGCCATGGAGCGAGCGGTGCAGGTTCTTGCAGGCGTAGCGGCATCGGGTCCGGCACCGGACATTTCTCCGGTGGACACCGCCAGCGAGGTGTTGGACATTCAGCGGCGAGCGGCCGAGGGGCGCAATCGATTGGCCGCGTTGCACCACCAACTCGAACAGATTGCCGTCTGGGACGATCTTCGCCTGGAGCACGTCGAAGAGTTGCGCGAGGCCGGAGTCGAACTGCGATTCTACACCATGCCGGTCGGCGCGGTCGGCGTGGTCGAAGCCGAGTGTACCCAAGTGATTGCGCAACTGCCTGGCCGCAAGGTTCTTCTGGCGGTTGCCAGCCGGGTGGGCAAGACGGAGCCAAAGCTTCCAGAGGAAGCGGTCCGCGAGCCGCTGCCAAGCCGCGACGCTCCCAGTATTCGCGCCGAGGCCGCCGAGATCGACGTCTTGCTACACCGCGATACCAAGCGGTTGCACGAGTTGGCGGCGCTTGGGCCCGTCTTGGAAAGAGAGCGCGCCCGCCTTGCCGCGAAAGCCGAATACTCCCTGGCCCAGCGGAGCGCCGTGGCCGACGAGCGCCTGTTCGCCTTGCAAGGCTGGGTGCCCACGGAAACGGCCCTGACCCTGGCAGACGCGATGGCCGCCGAGGGGATTCCCGCGGCCGTCGAACTGCTGGCGCCGAGCGAGGACGAACAGCCGCCCACGCTCGTCCGCCCGCCCGCCTGGGCGCGGCCCATCGAAGGGCTATTCGAGATGCTTGGGACCATTCCCGGCTATCGAGAGTTCGATGTTTCCATCCCCTTCATGATCGCCCTGCCCATCTTCACCGCCATCCTGATTGGCGACGGCGCGTATGGCGCAATCCTGCTGTTCGGACCGCTGCTGGCCTATGGTCCCATGTCCAGAGCCATTGGTGCTCGCTTCACGCAACTACTCATGGTGGTCGGCGCCGTCACGCTGGCGTGGGGCTTCATTACGAGCGCATTCTTTGGAGTCTCGCTCTACAAGCCGCTCATTGCAGTCGATTTAACGAATGAGTCGCGCGAGTTCATGATGTGGTTAAGCTTCACCATGGGCGCGGTGCATTTGAGCATCGCCCAGCTTTGGCAGGCGATTCGCTATTTCCCCAGTTTGCAAGCGTTGAACCGTGTCGGCTGGGCCGTGTTTATCTGGGGCATGTACGGCGTCATCAGGTTCTTCGTGCTCGACGACCCGATGGGTTGGAACACGCCTTGGTATTACTGCCTCATTGTCGGCGCGACGCTTGCCATCGTCTTCGCCAGCCCCAGTTGGAATATCGCGAAGATGCTGGCGATGGGCATAGCCCAGTTTCCGCTCTCGATGCTCTCGGCGTTTTCCGATGTGATCAGTTATGTGCGACTGATGGCCGTCGGGCTTGCCAGCGGCGTGCTGGCCCAGAGTTTCAACGACATGGCCTTCTCGCTCAGTTTCTGGCCGTTGATCGTTGCCATCCTAGTGTTCGGCCACGCGCTGAACCTGGGCTTGACACTCATTGCCATGTTTGCGCACGGGGTCCGATTGAACATGCTCGAGTTCTCCAGCAACTTGGGTGTCCAGTGGACCGGATACGCCTACCGCCCGTTTACCCAAAACACAATTCAGGAGTACTCACAATGACACAGGATTTACTGCTGCCCCATCTCGATTTCGTCTTGCCCATGCTGTTGGCCGCTACCGAGACGGTTTGGGGCTTTTTCAGCCAGCCCGGCCATGTGCTGGCCCTGGGTTTGGCGGCATTCGGAAGTTCCGTCGGCATTGGTCTGGCAGGCCAAGCCGCCGCGGGCGCCTGGGCCAAGGAAGCGCGCGCTGGCCGCAACCTGAGCTTTACATACATCATTCTGGTGGGCATGCCCATCAGCCAGACGCTTTACGCCATGATTGTGATGAACAACGTGTCCAACGTGCTGAAGAGTCCCGAAGTGGCCGCCGCGAACGCCGGCCTCCTGTTGGGCATCGGCATCGCTACCGGGTTGGGCGAAATGCTTTCGGCCTGGATGCAGGGTATGATCGGCGCCGCCGGTATCCGCGCCCTGAGCGATAGCGAAGGCAAGGGGCTGGCGTTCATCATTATTGCCATGGGTATTGCCGAAACAGTCGGTATTTTCACCCTTGCGTTCCTGCTGGGAATGATCCCGACGGTCTGATCCCGGACCGATCGGTTGTTGCATAGCTATCCCGCTTTTCGCAGCAGAACGTGTGTCAGCCTTTTCCCGGCTAACGCGCTCCGCCGCGAGGGTGGGACGGTCCCGTTTCTACTCGCTGCCAAACTTTAACCCAGGCCGTGTCCCATGCCTATCGACGCCTACTCCCTGTGCCCCGGCGGTACCGGCAAGAAGATCAAGTTTTGTTGCCCCGACCTCCTGCCCGAACTCGAGAAGATCGTTCGCATGACAGAAGGCGACCAGACGCTAGCCGCGCTCAACCACGTGGAACATGTGCTCGAGAAGCAACCGGATCGCGCGTGCCTGTTAGCCCTGCGAGCAGAGTTGCTTCGAAGTGCCGGACGAGTCGACGATCTGGCGTCCCATGCCGCCCACTTCGTAGAAGCGCACCCGGAGAACCAATTGGCTTGGGCCGAATCGGCCATTGCCGCTGCAGTGGGCGGGGACGTCCGCTGCGCGATTGACTGCATCTACCGGAGCATGGAATACGTCGACGAGCAACTCTACCCGGCCACGTACGACGCCATGCGAATCGTCGCCCAAGCCGCCGTTGCGCATAGGGCGTGGGGGCCTGCCCTGGCGCTGTTGCGATTGCAGTCGTCGGTGAATTCCAGCGCCCAAGCGCCGCGGAACGCCATTGCCGAACTCCAGTCGCATCGCGACATCCCGATTCTTCTGCGCAGCGTGACGGAGAAGAATGTAATCGACGAGGCGCCGTGGGCCGAACGCCTGCGCGAAGTCCTGCTGCTGGTCTTCAAGGGCCGTTTCCACTCGGCCGAGGAGAAACTGGCGGTCCTGGTTGCCGACACGCCGGGCGAACCGGTCCTCTGGCAGTGGCTAACCGAAATCCGATCGGCCCTATTCGATACGCAAGGAGAAATCGTGGCGCTTTGCCATCTGGCCTCGCTCGACATCTCGTGGGACGAAGCCGTTGAGGCGAAAGCCCGCGCCATGCTCATTGCCGACGACCCGCTCGGCGACGGCATCGATATGCTGCGCATGGTCTGGGCCGTTGAAGACGGCGAGCAGCTTGAAACGGCCATCCGGCTGGACCCACGGACATTTGTCGTGCCCAACGAACGGGTCGAACGCGACGACGACAATCCCCCACCTCGCGTCACCTTCATCCTGCTGGACCGGCCCACGCCGACGGGCGCGGACGAAATCACGCCGCAAACTCTCTCGCGTCCTTGGGCCCAGGCACGGCTTTTCGGCAAACAGACTGACCGCGAGGCTCAACTTGAGGTCGTCGGCTTCGTGGCCGACCAGCGAGCCGACATCGAGTCGCAAGTGGCCGAGCTGGCCGGCGGCAAGCTCAGCAAGATTATTGACCAGGAGGCACTCGGCCGTGCATCACGCAGCGTCGACCTGGTCGAGGCGGAGTTCGCCCATCCGGAAGGCGCTGACCCAGAAGTCGTTCAGACGGCCGTGCGGCAGTTCCAGCGCGAGGCGATCCTGGACCGCTGGCCCGATTTGTCGCTAGGCGTCCTGGGCGGGCGCACGCCGCGCGAGGTGGCCGATAGTGGGCCGGACGAGTCGCAACGGCGCAAGCTGGCCGCCGCCGTTTTGACCCTTCAGTCGCTGGTCGAAGTCACGGCCGAACCGGAGGTATTTGCGGAACTCCGTGCTCGGCTCGGGCTGCCCGAACTCGGTCCCATCAACCCAGAACCGCTCGACATTCGCCGGATACCAGCCAACCGGCTCGACCGGGTTATGGCTGAGAAGCTCGGCGATGAGGATCTTGCTATTGCCTTTAGCCGATCGGGCAGTTTTCTCCACATGTCGGCCATGCGGAAGTTCGCGCTGGCTCTGGTCGAGCGGGAGCACCTCGGCGCTGCCCCACCGCGGCTGCACGCCATCGAGCAGTTGGCCTACGCCCAGGACGATCCATCGAAGTCGATGGAGTACATTGCCATGGGGCGCCGTGCCTGCGAGGAGGCCGGCCAATCGAATGTAATGTTCGATTTCGCTGAGTTGAACGTCGAGGTGTCCACGGGCGATGCACGGAATATCTTCACGTTAATTGACCACATTCAGAAGACGCACTTTCAGGAGCAGGGAGTAAGCGAGCGATTGGGGGCGCTGCTTATCCGCATTGGCATCCTCAACCCGGATGGAACGCCCGGCCCCGCCGTTGCCGCCGCCCGTCAGCGCGGCGAAATGGCCCGCGACACCGGTGCAGTGCCTGCCGCCGTGGAGTCCGAACCCGGCAAGCTCTGGACCCCCGACAGTGAAGCCGGCGCCAGCGGCGGCAAGCTCTGGACCCCCGACTGACCTGTGCTATGTGATTGTAAGCGTTCACGGGGTACATACCGGAAGCGGGGAGCCGCCGAGACTGGTACGAATGAGAACTGAGAGGGTGCCGTCAGAAGCTTGACGGCAGCAAGGAAGGCGGGGGAAGACCACAAAAATGAGCTTCAACCGATGCAAACACATTGGAGCAGGACCGGACGGCCGAGGTCAAGGACGCTCCGATGGTTGACAAGTCTCGTTTGCGAAATCGGTTCCTAAATTTCCGGAGTTTACGCTGTAGCCAGGAATTGCTGGCGGGCTCTTCCGTTTCTAGGTGCGAATGGCGTCCCGTTGGCGATGCATGGAGAGTATGGGTTCGCAACGCAAAGCCGTCCACGAGCGTATGGACTTCCGTCCATGCGCCAGCAACCGGAATGAGCCGCACTCTTCACGCCGCCCGCGTTCGCACGCGCCTTTCCATGCCGGGCGGGGGTTGGTGGATTTGCTGGTCGTCTTGCTTGGGGCTGAAGAGGTTGGAGATGAGCGTCTCGAAGATCAGAGCAAGCAGTACGCCGGTGAGGAAGAAGCCCCATAGGCCGCGGCCTTCGCGCAGCAGTTTGAACGTGCTGGCGAGATCTTCGGGATCGTCGGCAAATAGAACGGGCGCTCCGGCCAGCAGCTTTGTGAGTTCCTCGCGGTCGATCTTCGCGGGGTCCGCCTCGCCCGGATCGACGTTCACGGAATAGGCGATTTGCGTCGGCTGCACGCCGTCCAGCAGTCGCAGAAGGTAGACGCCAATGTCATGCGTGTCGTCATAGCGGAAGGTCTGACCATGGATCGACTCGTCCGCCTCGGTACTCAGGCGGATCGTTTCGCCGGCGGGTGTCTGCACCTCCACATTGCGCGATTGGCTCGTCTCGGAAAACTGGAGCATCAGCGGCGCGCCGGCAAGCGTCTGGTGGCGCTGTTCCTCCGCGCCGGCCATGTCGAAAATCATTCGAGCCAGCAGGGGTAGGAAGATGGGCCGCAATGGCAGGTTGGTCCAGCCGACGTGGGCACTGGTCCCCAGCCAATAGACTTTGCCCCGCCCGACGTTGCGTTCGACAAGTAGTGCATCGCCTCCCTCGAGGCGTGCCAGCACTCGGGCATCGGCCGCCGCGGCCGTGTCGAGCCGCACATACCGGTAAACCAGAATCGACTGGTAGAGCGACGGCGGCTCGACAAGCTGCCTCAACGCCGGGTGCTCCGAATCGAGCGAAGCGACCTGCCATGCGTCGCGATCGTCCTCCGGCCCCGGCGTTCGAATATCGAGGATCGGCGCTGGCAGTAGCCGGCCGTCCACTTGCATGTTGGCGCGGTTGTACAAGTCGGGGTCGATGTTATCGCCGGACAGCCAGAAGAGGTTGCCGCCGGTCGAAACGTAGTCAGCCAGCCGGCGGGCTGCCTCGTCGGTAGGGGCCGGCAGGTTGACGCAGAAAACGGCCTTGTAGGCGCCGAGCGGTTCGCTCGGCAGGTCGCTTGCCATGAGTTCCGTCAGGCTGATGGCCCAATCTCCGGAACGGATCGGGCACAACGCCCGCTTCAGGTAGTACGCATCGTCAAGGTACGCGATTTCGTGACGTCGGGGCTTCACCATAGCCACGGGAATGCCCCGGTCAACCTGAACGGTGAAGAAACAGCAGTCGTCCATGGGCGAGCCCTCATCGCCCACCAGACGAGCCTCGCCACGGAACAACCCGCCGCGGTTCGGCGTAAAAACGAACTCGTGCGTCTCATGAGCGCCCGGCGCAAGTTTGATCGCGGGGCTGGCGGCCTCCTTCACTCCATCAATGAGCAGTTCCACGTGTCGCTCCTGCTCTACCGTCGAGGCGTTCAATAGTTCGACGGTCACCTTGACCGGCATGTTGGCCACCGGCACGGTGGCGCTAAGCTTTACTCCTTGGATCGCCACGTTCGGACGGGGCGCCCGATCGCAGTCGATGAAGATGACGGGGATGTCGCGACCCTCGTCGGCGGTTGCACCTGTGTCGACCGTCTTTGTCGCGTCAGGCGCGGCGGCGAGGGTCTCCAACGACCGTTTTTTGAGATCGCTGATTACGAAGATATGCTTGTGCTGAGCACGCGTGTCGCCGAGTAGTTTGCGAGCCTGGTTGATTTTCACACCCAGGTCGGCCCGTTCGTAGCTGGGCCCGCGCTCGCGGCATTGGTCGAGGATTTGCAGGACGTTCTCGTGTGTGCGGTCGAGTTGGTTGAGGCCAGGGTAGTGCGGCCCTCCGGTCAGCAGCAGGGCAACGCGGTCGCGTTCGGAATGCTCGTCAACCACTTGCCGGGCGGCTCGCAGCGCGGTTTCAAATCGCACTTCATCGCTATCGATCGCGCCCATACTGGCCGAATTGTCCAGCACGATGGCCACAACTGACTCCGTACCCGATCCCCACAACGCACCCAAACTCGTTACGGTTGGCCGGGCCAGGCCAAGGGCAAGTAGAATGAGCACCGCCATGCGCAGCAGCATGAGCAACAGGTCCTGGATGCGCCGTCGGCGGCGTGTTTTCTCGGCCGAAATCAACAGGAAACGTAACGTCGGAAATGGCAAATCCTTGACCTTCTGCCGATTGATCATGTGCAGGACCACGGGAACGCCCGCGGCCAGTACGGCAAGCAGAAACAGGGGAACGCCGAAGCTCATGGCATGTTCCTCTTGGCAACATACCGCGAGAGCATGAAGTCGTACGGGGTCGTCGTTTCAGCCAGTACGTAGTCGATCTGGCTTTCGGCGCAGGCCTTGCGGTATCCGTTTAGAAACTCTCGCATCTGCTCGCGATAGGCATCGCGCACGTACGCGGGATCAATCTGGAGCCGCTCATTCGTCTCCAGATCGTAGAAGGAAATGACATCGCGGAACGGGAACTCGAGTTCCGCCTTGTCCATGACGTGGAATACAATCACTTCGTGGCGGCAATGCCGAAAATGGTGCAGCGACCGAATGACTTCTTCCGGCTTGTCATACAGGTCGCTGATCAGCACGATCAGACACCGCTTCTTGAACCGGTTGGCAAGGCGGTGAAGAATTGCGGCAATATCGGTCTCCTCGCCTGGCTTGATACCCTCGAGCTTCCGCATCATGTCGTTGAAGTGCCGAGGCGAACTACGGGCAGGCATGTCGAGCTGAATCTTCGTATCGAACGTGGTCAGGCCCACGGCGTCCTGCTGGCGCGTCATCATGTACGAAAGGATGGCCGTCAGGTAGGAGGCGTATTCGAGCTTGGTGATCTTCCCCTCATGCTGGTAGCCCATCGACCCACTGGTGTCCAGTAGGATCTGCACCCGCATGTTCGTCTCTTCCTCATACTGCTTGATGTACAGGCGGTCGGTGCGTGCGAGCATTCGGTAGTCGAGGTGGCGAGGGTCGTCGCCGGCAGTGTACTCGCGATGCTCGGCAAACTCGACGCTGAACCCCTTGTATGGGCTGGCATGGAGGCCGGTCATGGAACCTTCAACCACTCCGCGCGCGACCATCGAGAGGTTCTTCACCCGGGCCAGGGCATGTGGTTCAAGGAATCGGTAGCCGGTTTGCATGGGCTGCTTTCGATTATCTCAGTTGGAATCGCTTGCGAAGAACCCATTCCGTGGTGATAACACCCAAGAACAATGTCCAGAAGAGCGGCGGCCAGTAGAGCCGGCGTTCCACAACCACGCGGCGACTCCGCACCGAACGGTCGAACTGCTCGGTGAGCCGGTCGGCCGTGGTGATGTGGAAGTACCGGCCGCCCGTCTCGGCCGCAATGCGAGCAAGGGTCTTCTCGTCGAGGTCGAGTTTCTCGAACTCGAGGTTCGGCCGGCCCACCTCGACGGAGAGTGTTTCGGCCTTGACGGTCTCGTCGCCCACGCGAGCCTCGATATCAATCTCGTAGGCACCGGGTACCTGGGGCTCAAAGTCGCCTGCGTAATGCCCGCCCGGACCGGGAATACCAGCCAGAGTCGTCCGATCCGGACGCCCGGCGGGGCCGCGAACGTTGGCGTGGACAACCGCCTTGTCGGTCCCCTCGCCACGCATGTCGCGAACGATGGCCGAAAGGCGAATCACCTCGCCGGGTTCATAGTAGCCCTTGTCGGTGCTGGCTGTCATGCCAGCGCCGGTGGTCATCTCCTCCGATCGCCCGGCGAGCCATCGCACCATCTGCCCCCAAAATTGCAGGAACGGCGAGTCTTGCCCCAGAGCACGAGGGCCCTGCTGCCACTTGCGGGTCGTATCGCCACAGAAGACGGCCACTCGGCCCTTATCGACCGGATGCACCGCTAGCACGGGCATGGCCTCTTCGCTTACATCGACGGCGGCTAATACGGTTGCCGTCGGTTTCAGACCCTCGACCCGCGTACAGCCGTCCAACGGCGGTAAGCCCGATTCCTTCGCCTGTGCATGGCCAATCGGAAAGAAACCGGCGATATTCGCAAAGATCGGGTGGCGGGCACCCTCCGGCGACAGTACGGGAAGGAACGGGTCCGTCATCTGTCCGATATCGCGACTGCCCAGACGGACAGGCAGCAACTCCCCCAGTTCCGTGCCTGCGTAGCCTCCTGGGCCCAAACTATTGTACCCGCCCAGCATCACCAGCCCAGCGCCCGCTCGGACTCGTTTGACAATCATGGCCTGTTGCGCCGGACGCAGGTAGGAGCTGTCCAGATCGCCTAGGATGAAGACGTGGAACTGGTCGAAAGTTTCCTGGTCGGTCGGGATGGCGTCGAATGTAAGGTCGGAAATGTTACCACGACGCAGGAAGAAGTTCGGCCGCGTTTGCACCAGGGCGCAGAACTCCAGGTCGGGGTCTTTGGCAAGGAAGCGGTCCACGATTGCGCCGTATTCGGACCGCAACGTCCCCTCGATGTACAGCACCCGAATTCCCGGCTCCACCACCAGCGCCACGGCCGATCGGCGATTATTCTCCTCGATTCGTTCCTCGGGCACCGGCGCAACGCGAACCGTGTACGTTCGGCGGCCGACCGTGGTGGGCCGAAACTCGAAACGAACTTCCTGCCCGCCCTCGGCCTGCGCCAGGGTGAGTTCTTGTTCATCGAGCGTCTGCCCATCCTCTTCCAAGAGGACGCGCACCACGCGGCCGGTCAGCCCCACGCCCTCAATCATCGCGGTGATTTCGGCCAGATTGTCGCGCATCATGCGTTCGGGACAGTTCAACCCGACCACTCGGATATCACGGTACGTAACGTCGCTCCGCAGGCCGGCGCCCACGCCGACGGTATGCACAACCGCTCCTAAGCGTGATGCGACCGCGACGGGGTCGCCTGCCGCGTTATGGATTCCGTCGGTAACGAGGATGATGGCCTCCATGTCGCGCAAGGGCACCGCCTTCCCTGCGGCCTGAAGCGCCGCGGCAAGCGACGTTGCCTGCCCATCCGGCGTCACGCCGGTCAATCCTGGCGGTCCGTCGATCGGCTGTGTCTGCTCCGCGAACGTGAACCAGTGAAGGTTGAAGTCGTCTCGGAACGACTCGGCCCACATATCGGCCTGGCGGCGCATCTGGTTGAAGCGGGTAACGCCCGTGGCGTCGTCGGCAATACTCATGGAGCCGGAACGGTCGAGCAGAAGGACCAGTGCCGGACGCTGCTGCAAGTCGCGTTGGTAGCTGAAGACCGGCCGAAACAGCAGCAACACGACAATCACAATGGCCGCGGCGCGCAGCGCGAACAGCAACTGCCATTGCGACGGCTTGAGCGAACGAAACGTGCGGTAGTAGAACAGCCCCACGAGAACGATTGCCCCCAGGGCGACCGCAATCATGGTGCCGAAACTACTGCCTTGTTCAAGTGCGATGTGAAACATGTCTGCCCGGTCAATCGGTCTGCACGCCTGCCGCCTTCTTCTTGCCTTCTTCGAGGGCCTCCGGCCCTAGCACGACACGCTTCACGTAAACCATGTCAGCGAGCTTCTCGTCGATCTTGCCCTTATCGCGCTTGTGGAGCAGGAACTTCTCGGCCTTGACAATCGTGCGGTACGCGCCGGGCCGCTCGGCATGGTAGCCAATCGGCTCGACATAGAGCACCGCGGAAAGCGGTCCCGTGATCTTGCGGTCGTCGTTGAGCGTGACAGTATGTTCATACTCGCGCGCCGGATACGTGCGCCCCGTGTAGTATTTCTCGTCGCTGGCCAGTTCCCGGAACCGCCATTCGCGCTCCATCCATTCTTTCAGCGACTTACACTCGATCTGCTTTACAACCCGCAACGGTACCATGCGTTGCCGGCCGATTTCCGAATCGAGCAGCGTAAGCCGGTGGTCTCGCGTCAGGTATAACATGCCGGGCACGATTGTGCCGTCCGACAGTTCAATATAGCCGGGCATGGAGTCCTCGCGCTCCGTGGGAGCGCGGCCGAATGGACTAATGACCGGTGGTTCCGCGGCAAGGGCGTAACCGGCCATCTGGCAAAGCAGCATCGCGCCAATCGGCCCCGGCAGACGCAGGCAAGAGTATCTCATAACTGTGGCTCCGTAGCGTGGAAGTGGAAGGTCGGACGCGGCCCGAGTGTCTCACCTTCCTATTCTGATCGAATTGAAGGTGGAATGGACGTGCATGATGTCG
>CAZASB010000024.1:0-9353 GCA_964487655.1 uncultured Planctomycetaceae bacterium | reverse complement strand
CGTCACCTTCCGTCCAGCGAGCAAACATCGCGTACAATTCGGAATCTCGAACCGACACACCCTCAGCCGTTCCAGCCGCAACGTCCAAAGGCTGGCTCCCTGCATTGTACACCAGCAACCAATAATCGGCCAGCGGTCGGTACAACCGCCAAAAATTGTGAATACTGCGATAGAACCGCCGCCGAACATCGGACTCCGGCACGAAATGGGGCTCTTCCATCTCATGGGTGCAAGCCGCCAAGGTTTGGAGTCCCACCTTCGGAGACCGTCCGGCTCAGGCGTTGGCGAAAGAAGACGCCAAACATTGGTAATCGCGGCAAACCCGCTTCCGGCGGGCTTGTCAGGCTGGAGCGATGGTCTGTTGGCTATGGCGGCGTCCCCAATCTCCCATCTTTCCCAACACCATTGTCCGTCCATTTGCCCTCCCGCCGGGAATATTCGGCCCCAGATCAAACGATAAGAATTGGGAGGAAGGCCGTGCATACCCTTCTTTCGGCCCACCGCACACCAGCTACTTGTGTTTGTCCGGTGTGTTGTGCCTTCAATGAGGCCAACTTTCCCTTGCGGAGCCATGCAGGCTCTGCGAGAATAGAAATAGGATGCGTGTTCTCGGCCATCGGCCGCTGCGGGATCGGCGGGTTAGGCCACTTCCTTGGAAAGGAGCTACGGTATGAGATCGCCATTGGAGCACGACACGAAGGGGCTTTCGCGTCGCACGTTTTTGGAAAGGATCGGCCGGACTACGGCGGCTAGCGGCGCGGCGGGGAGCCTGGGCCTCCCAACACTCGTGTTGGGCGATGACGAGAATACCGGCCCTATCGACTGTGGTCCGCCACCGAAAGCAGCCCCGCAGCAACGTACGGGAGGCGAATCGTTCGCCCCGCTGCCCTTGCCTGTAACGCCCCTGAGACGCTCGGAAAAGAAAAAGCCGCCCGCGCCGCCTGCCCTCATTGGCAAGATGGCCATGGGGCCCGTTCGCTGGATCACTCGCGACAACAAGCAAGTGCAAGTTCGCGACTGGATGACCGACCCGGCCGACGTCGACACGCTGCTGAAGTGGACCAACGAGAAACTCGGCATCAACTACCGTGCTACCGAGGCCGACTTCGCCCACTTCTCATTCGATCCGCGAGAACTCCCGACCCTGCTGTTCGCCGGGCACAATAAATTCGAACTGAACGACGACGTGCGGCAGCGGCTGGCCCGCTACGTGCTCGACGGCGGATCCATCATTGCCGATGCTTGCTGCGGCTGGCAGGACTTCGCTGATTCGTTCCGTCGCGAAATCGAGCTGATCTTTCCCGACCGGCCGTTGCGCAAGCTTGAGCCCGACAACCCAGTCTACGCCTCATACTACAAGCTAGGCAACCTGACCTTCAAGAAAGCCGATGGCTCGACGTTTTCCGAGGAGCCGCACTTGGAGGGGATCGATATCGGCTGTCGCACGGCCGTGATTTTCTCGTCTCGCGATCTGACGTGCGGATGGGATGGGCACGAACACCCGCGCGGCACGCGCGTGGTGATTGACGAGGCCCGACAGGTGGGCGCCAACATCATCACGTACATCCTGGGCACTTTCCAGCTTGGCCGATTTCTTAGTTCGACCAAGGTGTATCACGAGGCCACTGCGCCGACGCGTGACGATTTCGTCTTCGCGCAACTGATACACGAGGGCGATTGGGATCCCGACCCTTCGGCCGTTCACAACTTGCTGAAGTTCGCTCGGGACAACTCAACGCTCGAAGTGAAGTTCCGCCGGGAAGACGTTGGGTTGAAAGACCCTCGGACGGCCACGTATCCGCTGCTTTACATGACGGGGCATCGCGAGTTCACCTGGGACCAGGACGACGTTGGCCGTTTGCAGCGCTACCTCAAGGCCGGGGGCGTCCTGCTGGCCGACGCGTGCTGCGGGCGCATGTCGTTCGACATGGCGTTCCGGCGCGAGATTGCCAAGGTTTTCCCCGACACGCAACTCGAACGCCTGCCGCCCGATCATCCTCTGCTCCGGTGCCATTACGAAATCGATCGGGTCGACTACACGCCGCGCGTGCGCGAGGACTTCGGCCCGTTCGACATGCCGGAGATCGAGGCCATCAGTATTGACGGCAAAGTTGCGGTTGTGTACAGCAAGTTCGATCTCGGCAATGGTTGGGAGCAGTTCCCGCACGCATACAGTCATGGCCTGCGCGACGAGTCGGCACTGAAGATCGGCACGAACGTGATTGTTTATGCCATGACGCATTGACGGTAGCCTTGGAGGAACTTCGGTATGTCGCCCGTGGCCGATAGCGTTGTGCAGCGACTGGACGCCGCACGGCAGAAATGGTGGATATTCTCGCTCCTTTCCACCTGCGTCCTGGCACTGTGCGCGTCACTTGCAACGCTGCTTGCTTGCATGTTGCTGGACGCCCTGGTCCAATTTTCGCAGGTCGTGCTGGCGGGGATGCTGCTGGCGTGGCTCGGAGTCAGCACGACGTTGATCGTCGTGATTACGCGCCGTCTGATGCGGGGGCAACGGAGCTTGGAAGCGACGGCCCGCCGCGTCGAAGCTGAGTTGCCTGAGTTGGGCAGCAACCTGATCAATGTCGTCCAGCTTTCGCAAGATGGCGTGAACGGGAGCCATTGGTTCCGCGAAGCCGCGGTTAAAGAGGCCGCCGCGAGGGTCGGCCATGCGTCGTTCGACGAGGCCGCGTCTCGCGAGAGCCGTTGGCGCCGCTTTCGCTACTGCATGCAAACGCCGCGCGATCTAATGGAATCGTTCCTTGGGCTCGGAACGCTGGTTGCCATTGGCGTGCTGTGCTCCATGTTGTTGCCAGGTTGGGGCTCGGCCGCCAGCCGATTGCTCAAGCCCTGGCAGTTTGTTCCCGCCGTCGGATCGGTGGGCGCCATCAAGGTCACGCCCGGGAGTACCGAAGTTCTGGTCGGCGCAAGCCTGCAGGTAACCGCCGAGATCAACGATCCCGAGGGCAAGCCTTACAATGCCGTGTTGTTTTCCGCGACAGGGGACGAGGCCGAGCAGGAGTTGCCCATGATGCCGGCCGACGAGTCCCGGAAGAAGTACTTGTTTACCCTGCCGTCGGTACTGAAGCCCCTGCGTTATCGCGTGGAGATTGGCGACTCGCAATCGGCCGTGTTCCAAGTGGGCGTTCGCGAAAAGCCCGCCGTGGACGAGGTGGAGGTCACCTATCGCTTTCCTGCCTACTTGGGGCGTTCTTCGGAGACCTTTGTCCAGAGGCACGCCGACCTTGAGGCGCCGGTTGGCACGGAGGCCGAATTGCGCATCCGCGCCAGTTCGCCCATTGCGAAGGGGCGCGTCGAAATGGGAACAGCCGTATACACCGGGCGGGTTGAAGACGACGGCCGACTGGTCGTTGGATTCCCCTTGAAGGAGGACGGGGTTTTCACAGTGCATCTGGTCAATAGCGCCGGTCATGGCGATCCAACCCCCAGGCCAAACCAGATTCGCGTAATCACTGATCAGCCGCCGACGGTCGAACTACTCAAGCCGCCACGGCAGAGCACCGAGGCGCCCGGAGCCAGCGTGCCCGTGATGATCCGCGCAATCGACGACCACGCTGTCGGTCGCCTGCGGTTGGAGATGAAAGTCGTGACCGAGTCGGCGGCTACCGCCGGTGATTCGACTGACGAAACCTCCGCC
Organism: uncultured Planctomycetaceae bacterium; assembly: GCA_964487655.1. Classification (GTDB taxonomy): domain Bacteria; phylum Planctomycetota; class Planctomycetia; order Pirellulales; family Thermoguttaceae; genus PWXP01. The sequence continues at coordinate 5,695 of CAZASB010000024.1, read as the reverse complement.
CCCCCCGTTTCCGGGAGTGCCGTAGTCGAGGTGATTCCCGTCACCACGGTTCAGCAGTGGACCGATATCCAGGCGGGGTCCGTTTGCGTGGAGCATTATCGGTTGGAACTGCCCGCCGAGCGGTTTCAGGCGGGTCACACGGTCATGGTGCGGGCCGTGGCGTGGGACCGCCGGAACATCGCCAAATGGGGCCTCGATCTGATGCCCCAAGAGGCTGCCAGCGCCTGGCACGCCATCCGCCTGGTCGACAGCCAGGCGCGGACGACGGAGACATTGGAACAGCTCGACAGCGTGCGAACCGGCATCTATCGGATTCTGGAAAAGCAAATCCGTGCCCGGGTCCAGTCGGCATCGATCCTGAAGGAGGAGGCGGTTGCCGAACGGCTGGGCGTTGCCGAATCCGTGCGCAAGGGGCAGGTGGATATTCAGAAAGACGCGATTGCGCTGGTCAAGGCAATGGGCAACTCCGAGGCGCCGGACAAGGCCGCCGTACGGCGAGTGATGAATAGCCTGTCGTTTGGCGATATGCTTAGCGCGGTCCAGCTTTGCGACCACTTGGTCAAGTTGGACATTGCCGGCGCATTCGCCCAACCGATCCCTGATTTGCTTGGCGTCCAAGACCGGATTATCGACGTACTGCGCAAGCTTCTCGACGTAGCTCGGCAGGCTCAGAATGAGGTATTGAAGGAAACGGACCGTCGTGTTGGGGGCGAGCTACCCAGCGACGTGGAGCGAAAGCTTGAAGACCTGCGCAAGAAGCTCGATGAGTTCGCCGAGCAGCAGAAGAAGGTGGTTGAAGCCACCGAGAACCTTGCCAAGAAGCCGGTCGAGGATTTCACCGAAGAGGACGAGCAATTGCTCATTGGCTTGGCGGCCAGTCAGGACGATTGGGCCAAGATGATGGAGGAGTTCCATTCCGACCTGAGCAAGTTGCCAGACCAGGACTTTGCCAACCCGGCGCTCTTGAAGGAACTGGTCGAAATCCAGACCGAGTTGAAAATGGCCGAAGATGCCCTGCTGAAGAAAACGGCGGACATTGCCGTGCCTCTGGAACAGCTTGGCGCTGAAATGGCCGAGGAAATCAAGACCAACTTGGAGAAATGGCTTCCCGACACGCCCGATCGAGAGCGATGGAGCCAGGAAGAGGGCCTGACCGACATGGAGAAGGAAGCGCCCATGGCCGAACTTCCGGGCGAGTTGGAAGACCTCATCGGCGAACTGATGGAGGAAGAGGAAGACCTGTTCGACGAAATGGAGGACGTTTCCAGCAGTGCGGCTGATTCGCTCGACAAGGGGGCCGGCTGGGACGTGGCCGACGGTCCGATCTCGAACATGAGCGCCAAGGGCGCCACGGGGAATCGGCTGCCGAACACGAGTGAAATCGGGGGCCGAGCAGGGGAAGGTCGGCAAGGAAAGTCGAGCGGTGAGTTCGTGGGCGACGAGGCGGTTGGCAAGGGCGGCCGCAACACGCCTGCTCGCCTCACGCCCGACCCTTATGTCAAGGGGCAAATCAAGGACCACAGCAAGGACGGAACCGGAGGCGCTACCGGTGGCGGCAAGGAGAGTGGGCAAGGGGGCGAAGGGCTCGAGGGGCCCATGCCCGGCGCACCCGGCAAGCGCGATCTGGAACGGCTAGCCGGAAAGCAGGCCACGCTGCGCAACAAGGCGGAGGGGGTCGATGTCCAGCTGGAAATCATGAACTTCCATCGCACCGACATGGAGAAAATGCTCAAATTGATGGCCCAGGTGGAACGCGATCTACGCGCCGGCCGCTATCAGAGCGCCCTTCGACAGCGTCAGGTGATGGCCGAGGGGCTCGGAAGCATGAAACGCTACCTCGAAGGTGAGTTCGAGGTGCGGCAAGACGCAACGGCCAACCTGCCGGGCGATATCCAGAAGGAACTGCTCGGCAGTATGCAAGATCCATCTCCCGCCGGCTGGGAAGAACTGAATCGCCACTACTTCGAGCGGCTGTCCGACGGCGAGGGCGCCGCCGTCGAAAAGGCCCAAGACCCCTAGGAGGCTTGCATGGAGCTGAGGATATCCCACCGGCTCATCACGCAAACATGGCTGCTTCCGCACACGGCACTCGGACTGGCGTGTCTCTTGCTTGCCGGCTGCGGCAACTCCGAGGAAGAGGCCGCGCGCCGCCGCGCCGAGCGACAGCGTGAAATACAGGCTGAAACCGACTCGGTGGACCGGCAGGACAGGCTTTCAGACGCTCCGGAAAGCTTGGAGCAATTGCAGGCGGAACACCTAGGGGAGCCGTCTAGCCGAAGTCGCCCCGCCGAAGCGAATCCATTGGTCAAGCCTGAAGCCAAACTGGGTCGCGCGTGGACCGATCCCGGCGGCGCTGTTCTCGCTCGCGGCGAGTTCGTGAGCCTGCTTGATGGAAATGTTTGCCTCGAGCAGCCGGATGGCACGGGAGCCGTTGTTCCTTTTGCCCGGCTGTGTGAAGCCGATCAGAAGTTCGTGCGCGGCCTTGCCGGCGAGGATATGGCCGAGGCCGCGCCACCCGAGCCAGACTTGGCTGCCTTGACGACAAGTACAGCCAAGCCAGTCGAACCGGTCAAAGCAGCGGAACCGACGGGAGATGCTCGGCCTGCGTCCGATGATTCCTCGTCCCAACCGCTGGTGGGCGGCAAGAAGGTCGTCATCCCGTTCGACTTCGTTTCGGACTTCGACGAGGGGCGGTACGGTCGCATGGTCGGCGACATGCTCTGGCGGAAGTTGGAGCGTGGCAAGCGATTCGTCGTTCCTGAAACGATGCTGGACGTACGCAACTTCTGTGAAAGCCGGCACATTCAGCCCACCCCCGATACGCCGCTGGACCAGATGCGCCACGTGGTCCAGGACGACTTCCGCGGACATGTCGGTATTTGGGGCCGAGTGGAACGCGTGCCGGGTCACGAGTGGGAAGTGTACGACCTGACGATCAAGTGCGTCGACTTCTCGGCCGGTCCGGAGCCCAAAGTCGTGTACGAGGCGACCGCTCGGACCAATTCGGTAAGCGAGATTCCACACTTGTATGTCGAGCAAATGCTCGACAAGCTCTACGGCCGCAAGCCGGGCGAGCCGCCCCCACCGAATCCAATCGAGGAACAGTACTGGCTGGACAACCCGAATCTGATCGTCGGCGATTTCCAGCAGGGCGCCGGTGGTGTTCCGAAGGGGTGGGATCGGGGCGGCGGCCAACATCGGGAGCCGCTGGGCGGCCTGGTCAGTTGGCTGCCCGAGGGCGGCAATCCGACCAACAAGGTGATCCGCTTTACCTTCGGGCAGGATATTGGTGATACCTACGGAGTGATGTACTACAGCGACTGGTTTCCTATCGAGGAGGGCGCCAAGTATCGCTCCCAATTGCGGTATCGTAGCAACGGCCCGAAAGTGATCGTCTTCATCAAGTGCTATTCCGAGGTAGCCGGTCCCTATCAGGCGGAATCTTCCGGGGCACAGCGTCCCGGTGGTCCGACCGCTCCGGGCATGGAGCCTCCGGCCTATGTTCCCGAAATGGGCCAGCGGCGAGAGGTCTACCGCAGCCAGCAGAACATGAAGGGCGACAAAAATGTCTGGAATACCCATACCGAGGATTTCACTCCCAAGCATACCCGCTACATGCCACACTGGGGACGCGTAATGCTTTACGCCTACCTGGGCGCCGGCGTGGTGGAGTTCGACGACGTCGTGGTCAAGCAAATCCTGCCCTCGTCGCCGGGCGACCACCAGAAGCTACTGCGTCATTCCCTCGAAACGGGCGTGACCATGAAGGAGATGGAGGAGAACGAGCGGCGAAGTTGGCAATTGAAGCAAGAGCAACTCAAACAAGAGCAATCACACCAGAAGTAAACGCCGCGAGCGTTTCCCCAGTCATCCCGCCATGTCTCACGCCGACTACACGCCTACCGACTTCCAGCGGAATCCGCTGATGTTTTATTACGAGGTCACCCTCGCCTGCGACCTCGTGTGCAAGCACTGCCGCGCGTCGGCGCAGGAGTCCGCGGCCGCGGACGAACTCTCGCATGAACTTGCGAAATCGCTTATCGACCAGGTGGCCTCGTTCCCCCGGCCGCCCATGATGGTCTTCACCGGCGGCGATCCGCTGAAACGCGCCGACCTGTTCGACCTACTGCGTCATGCGGTCGGGCGGGGCATTCACGTGGCACTCACTCCATCGGCCACGCCGTTGGCCACCCACGAGGCATTTGCCCGCGCCCGCGAGGCAGGCGTGCCACGGCTGGGCATTAGTCTCGACGGCGCCGATGCCATGACGCACGATGCATTTCGTGGATTCGAGGGCAGCTTTGCGCGCACGCTCGAAATGCTCGATAACGCGAAAAAACTGAATATGGCCGTGCAGGTGAACACTACCATTACTCGGCGCAACGTCGGACAGGTGGACGCAATTGCCGAATTGCTGGCGGACCGGGGCATTGCCATGTGGGCCGCTTTCTTCCTGGTGCCCGTGGGCCGAGGCGTGGAAGAAGAACGTATTCGGCCGGAAGAGTACGAAGAAGTGTTTGCCCGGCTGTGGCATCACTCGCGGCATCAGCCTTATGCCGTCAAGACAACCGAGGCGCCGCACTATCGGCGATTCGTCTTGCGGCAGGGGGGCGATCCGTTGGCCGGACCGGAGAGCGAAGGACACGGTCAACATGCCCGGCGTCGCGGTCACCGTGCCCCGCTTGGCGTGGGCGATGGAAAGGGCGTGATGTTCGTCAGCCACGCGGGTGAGATCTATCCGGCCGGTTTCCTACCGCTGCCGTGTGGGCGGTTTCCCGAAGATTCCGTCGTGGACACGTACCAGAATCATCCCACTTTCCGAGCCCTGCGCGACCCGGATGGTTTCAAGGGACGTTGCGGTTATTGCGAATATCGTTACGTTTGCGGCGGCAGCCGCGCCCGCGCCTACGCCCTCACCGGCGACCCGCTCGCCTCCGACCCCGACTGCGCCTATCGCCCCAACCGCAACGTCGAGCCCGTGCGGTGATTTGCTACTCTCCGGCGAATCGTCGTGGCTAACGGGATTATTCATCCCAAAGTAGGCTGGAACAAGCAACACAAAGCCCTGACGCTCCTTGGCCTTTGCCGCTCAGAAGCGAGAAAAGGCAGCATTGTCGAGGCGGCAGTGCTTTCCCTTTTCGTTCCCTTGCCGTCGGCAGTACCAAGCCGCATTGCCGTGCCCATCGGCTTGGTAGGGCTGGGCGTCGTGGCGGTTGCCGTCGCGCTGGGCTCCCTCGGCATAAAGCGTGCCCGGCATCGCAACGAAGTCATGCGGCGCTATCGTTGATCGGAGAAAGCTAGTTGACAGAACGTGGGCGAGGTGAGAACGTGGGGTGGGTCGAGTTACGAGACCCATCCTGTGGTTTGGGAGTTGGGATGTCAAATCTCAGATTTCAGATTTGAGATTTCAGACTCCACTCCACTCGCCCCTCCCAGTTCTCGGAGCTTCCTGGAGAGGTTTTCGTAGCCGCGGTCAAGCCAATGGGTTTGGTCGATTCGCGTGTTACCACAGGCGGCCAGGGCGGCTCTGCGCTGGAAGAGCTGGCAATCTGCTCCAAGTAGGTCAGGCTTTCCAGCCTGACGTCGCGAGTCAGTAGAATCTTCTCCATCATTCCGTGGACGCGAGGCCACCTCATGCACCGCCTAGCCCGGATTATTCATCTACGTAGGGTGGGTCAAGGTCGCGTAGATCGTT
>CAZASB010000023.1:0-26793 GCA_964487655.1 uncultured Planctomycetaceae bacterium | reverse complement strand
GGACTGACGGAGTAGACCGGATGCGGAATAGTTCTCCGCTGGCCGGTCTTTACGTCCATGACGTGGCACACGAACCGGTCGCCCTCTCGGTCGTTCCACAAGATACGACTGGCCAAACCGGGAACCCATTGCAACATGCAGCCCTGCTGCCAGTTCCACGCACGGCTCTGACCTAACTCGATCCAGCGGTCGCCGTCCTCGAGGTCGACCATGCCCACGGTAATCACGTCGTCTGGCTTCGGCGTGCGATGCTCGAAATTCACCTGCATTCCCAAAACATATCGGTCGGTCGGATCGAACTGAAACTTGTCGTAGTAGCCGAACCAATGGTGCTTCGGGCCTCGCGTGATGACGCGAACGGGGACATCCGGGTTTGCGTTGGCAGCACGAACCGTGTGGGGCATTCGCGCGACCGTCGCGGAACCAGCGGCCGAGAGTGCGGCCGTGCGCAAGAACTCGCGTCGTGAGATATGCATGTTGCGTTTCCTTGGTTCCAAATGCAGTTGGCGAGTCTGGAACCCATTCCGGGTGGGCGAGCTGGGAGCTTATCCCACGGGGCGGGCGCCACGCTCGACGGCTTGCTTGACGACGGCCATGGTCTCGGCTTGGCGGCGGGCAACGATGGCCTTTGCGTTGCCGACGTTATGCAGCGCTCCCTCGAAGTCGTTGTGGATGTCCATCAGGGCGGCGATCGGTTTCTCGGCGGGGTCGACGTCGAGGTCGGACAGCCACTTCTCGACGCCCAGGTCACGCAGCATCCAGGCCTTCCTGCCCGCCTCGACGAACCGCGGGTGGATGGTGGGCGTTCCGGCCGCGATCGACATGATGACCGAATGCATCTCCATGCTGACGATACACCGCGCCTGCGCGTACACCGAAAACGCCTGATCCGGATCCCAGAAGGTCTCCTTCAACCGCACCTGCTTCTTCACGTCGTCTGGGAGTGGCTCGAAAATGAGCTTTCTGGCCGGTTCCAGTTCATGCTTCACCTCGGGGCAAATGAGCACGGGCAGGCCGGTTTGGCGGACCCACGTGGTGGTCAGTTCTCGCAGCTTCGCGGCGTGAACGGCCTCTCGTTTCTCGTCAATGAACCCCTGGATGGATGATCGGATGGTGAGCGTGATGAACTTGCGAGGCTCGAGGTTGTATTCGCGCATGAACTGTTCCGCCCACCGGTCGTCGCGGCTGTCGTAGCCGAACGTGGCGTCCGGCCCGAACTCCAGATGCTTGTTCTTCACTCCCAGCTCGCGCAGGAACGTAAGCGAATCCCCGTCGCGGGCGAAGCAGAAGTCCGCCTGCGACAGCAGCGGCACGATCAACCGTTTGGACAGCCCGGTGAATGTTTCGAACGACTGGCAATAGACGCCGTAGGGAACGCCCCTATCGCGCGCGACGAGCAAGGGCATCCAGTAGAGCAAGGTTTTGTTCCAGTCGCTGTTCCAGCGCCCGTGCGACAGGGTCGTGCCGGAGTTGTACAGCAGCAGGTCCGCGGTGGCCATGGCTTCGTCGAAGGCCTTGCCGTCGCCACCGCGGAACGGCGTGCCGATGACCGTTGCTTCCGGGAAATACCGCCCGAGGAACGCGCGATGGTTCTCGGTCGCCTGGGCATCGTCGCGAGCGTTCGAGACAATCGTCACGCGGGCTTCGGGAACGTAGCGGTTCAGCAGCGCCAGCAGTCCTGGCGTGATCCCGATATCGCCGATATTGGAATAGCTCCACGCATAGGTCACCACGATATGCCGTGTCTTCGGTGTTGCGGCCGACGCTGCCCAGCCGAGGGCAGGCATCGTCACGGTTGCGGCAAGCGATCCGAGAATCTGACGTCTGGTTACCTGATGTTGGTCCATGGTTTTTGCCCTGGGTTGGTGTTCGAGGAACTACTACTCGACTTCCCATCCCGGTCGGTAGACGCCGTTGATGATGGCGTCGGCCTTGGGAAAGTTGGCCACCTTCATGGCATCGGCGTCCCACTGGCACTGCACGCCGGCTCGCAGGGCGACCAGGCCGAGCAGAGTGATTTCCGTAAGCTGGGCACCGTAGCCGAAGTGGCTGTCGGCCATGGGGCCGCCCTTGATCGCGTCCAGCCACTGGCGATGGTGTCCGGCCGGGCGGGACAGGGTGGGTTCGGGCGGCGTGTAGTTGGCGGCCAATGTCTCGGGAAACAGTTGCGGTTCTCGCGACGTGCCGCCGCCGGTGACGATGAACCCCTTCTCGCCCACATACATCGCACCGCGGCGGGCAAACGAGACCGATTCTGGCAGGCCCTCGGGACGCGGCGGTCGTAGCCCGCCGGAGTACCACGTCACTTTCAGCGGCGGCCGGCCATCCTTCGCCGGAAATTGGAAATAGCAGATTTCGCCGTACGGGGCGATGTCGTCGTTCATAAACCCGGCGGGAAACGCCTCGATGGTCGCCGGCACCCGCAGATCGAACGCCCACACGGCGGCATCGAGATCGTGGCAGCCGAAGTCGCCCATCGCGCCGCAACCGAACCGCCAGAAATCGCGCCATGCCACGGGTACATACTCCGGATGGTAAGGCTGCGACTCGCGCGGTCCCAGCCACAGGTCCCAGCTTAGCCCCTCCGGAACCGCTGGCGTCTCTTCCGGCAGTCCACGAAGTCCAGGGTTCCATCGCGTTGCAGGCACCCAGGCATGGGCCTCGGTCACGGGCCCAATGGCGCCGTCGCGGAGCATCTCGACAGTACATCGGATGCCGTCGGCCGCGTGGCCCTGGTTGCCCAGTTGCGTGGCCAGGCCCGTTTCCTTGGCCACTCGCGACACAACCCGCGCCTCGCGAATGTTGTGCGTCAGCGGCTTCTCGCAGTAGACGTGCTTTCCGTTACGCATGCACGTGACCGACACATACGCATGCAGGTGGTCGGGCGTGGCGCAGAGGACGGCGTCGATCGTCTTCTCCTTGTCAAGCATTTCACGGAAATCGACGTATTCGGTGCAGCGGAAGTTTGGCGTGTTTTCACCGTAGTGCTTCTCGATCTCGGCCTTCACGGGGCCGCGCCCCGCCATGCCCTTGTAGTAGAAGTTATCGAGGCTGACCGATTCCATTGGATCGGCCAGCGCGATAATCCGCGCGTCGGGCTCCTTGAACAGGACTCGGGTATTACTTCGCCCCTGTCCACCAGCCCCTATCAACGCGATATTGACCTTTTCACTGGGTGGAACAAATCGCGGCCCACCCAAAACGTGGCGAGGAAGCACGTGAATGCCCGCGGCCGTGGCGGCGGTAAGTTTCAGGAAGGTGCGTCGTTTCATGGGGAGTGCTCCGTGGTTGTGAATAATTCGCTCGAAAGGAGACGCACCGACGATTCTAGTCGGCGACCGCGATTTCCATTTCCGTTAGGGTTTCGCGGATCATGTCGACAAGCTGTCCAATTTCGCGTTTCTCGGCGCCGCTCATCGAAGCGTCGAGGCGGCGTAGCATGCCGCTGTCGACGACGCCCTTCTCGCGATATTCCAACAGTGCCCATGCCGACGCGGAGGTGAGGCGGACGCTAGCGTTGTGATGGCCTTTCAGCGCACTTGAAGGAACACGATCCTTCACCACGTCATTGCCGTAGGTGGCGAGTACCGCGAACGCTTTACTCGGCTGTGGAACGTTGTCCTCAATGAGCCCTCGTGTGCGCATAAAGAGCGGTACGTTCGCCGTGTAGGCATATTGCGGTACTTTGGCCGCCACGGGGAAGAGTGTCGGGTGATCGCGCATCTGTTGCGCGACGTTTGCCTCTGATAGGTTTATACGCATAAACTTGGGCTCGCCGTCCAGTGGGATACCCGGTTGATGAAACCCCCAATGTCCATCCTCGCCAACGCCTTTAACCTGCAGATCCGGCCCCAAATCAAGGATAGCCTCGCCGTACTCACGGCAGGCCTTCTCCGTGTCGGGCGCGTCGGCTTGAAAGAGGTGAACCTTGCTTGGATCGCAGAACCTCGCGATGGGGGCAAGGAACTTCTCCATCAATAGAAAGCGAAATGAAACCGGGTGATGCACCGGTAGCGCGTAGTCGTCAAACTGGAAAATATGTGTCTCGTAAAACGCGTTTTGCAGCGCTGGCGATGAGAAAATAAGGTTTTGGTAAGCCCGATAGAATGCGAATGCAGACGGCGCGGCCATGGTCATCATACTGCAGATGCCTTTCTCCTCGAAGAGGAGCATCTGGTGTGACGCAATATTGATGGCAGTCGCAAGGCCCATTTGCTCCAGTTCCGAATAGACGTAGACCTGGGCGTTGCCTGCCTTCAGTTCGTGAAGCGGCTCGGGTGCCGTCAGGGTGAGAGTAGGACTTCGGTGATCGGTTGGCGACAAGGGGAGTCTCCTTAATGCGATTTTACAAGGACGCCGTTACACAGGCGTCGTTACAAAAACATCTTTACACAGGCTCGACTCACGGTATTCTAGCTGCTATGCCGCTCGCGGTCAAGTTGGCCATGGAGTCGCCCGGCAGCGGCAACATTATGAAAGTTTTCCGCGTTGCGTCAGCCGAGTAGGTAGATGGTTCCGGATGTTTCAGCAGCCGGGTTCATCCACGCGCTCCTCGAAATACGTCGCGCGAGGCACGTCGGTCACGTGATAACGATCGCTACGTGTATCACAGTGTGACGCGTGGGTGAACCCGACTGCCGAGACAGTCGAAACCACTCACCCTACGTTTCTTTGGTTCCTGACGACGAATCTCCAGCAACGGTGCGCCGGACAGTTTCTTGTCGAGAGTCTGGCCCGCCAGGAAACCGGACGTGGCCTACTCCACCAGGAACGCCTTCACGTAGGCATCGTCTTCGGCCAGGAGCTGGTCTGCCCGCTCGAAGAACGGGCGGGCTCGCTCGGGCTTCCCGTCGAAGTGCAGGCATACGCCGACGAGGAACAGGAGGTCGGCGTCGTTTGGGGCCTTCTCGGACGCGGCGGCGAGGGTTTCAAGATGCGCCGCTTTGGCTTGCCGGTTATCGCCGTAGAGTTCGGTGTTGCTGAAGCCCGATTGCGGCCATCCTGGGGCCAACGCGAGACCTCGCCGGATCGCGCCGACCGCCAAGTCGTAACGCCCCATCGCCATCAGGGCGTAGCCTTGGCGAAAATAGGAGTCGGCCAATTGAGGCGAGGCGGTGGCGGCCTTCCGATATCGGTCGTTGGCCTCGGCGTAGTTTGAATTGCCAAAATGTGCATCGCCGAAACCGATAAATCGCCATGCAAGGTTCAATGCCTGCTGGTTGGTGGCCCGAGGCGGCTTGGCGTCCTCTGGCGGTGGTACACTCGCGGCATCGCCAGCCGGCTCGGCGCCCCGTTGGATGATGATGTTGGTTGACGGTTGCGGCTGCTGGAACCAATGATCGACTCCCATGAACCGCTGTACCGCGCGGGGACCATACAGCTCCTCGGCCGGAATGTGGATGGGCGGCGCGTAGAAGGGCGGATACCAACTCGAATAGCCTGGATACGCCGGATAGTAGCCTGGATAGGCCGGATAGTAGTCCGGATACACGGGGTATCCGTACGAGGGCGAATACGGAACCCGGTAGGCGCCGCCCCAGTGGACCACCGAGGGTGGCCGGTAACCGCCGTAATGATGGCGCTCCACGCGCCCGGACCGGTCCGAGTCATGCTTGGATACATCATCTCCGCCCCGGTCAGGCCCACCCCGGGCCGGCTTGCCTCGTCGATCGGACTCCGGTGGATCGGCCCATGCAAGGGACGCGGCTGTCAGGACAACCGCCACAACGATCAACAGTTTAGGAAGTACTCGCATCGTCCACCTCCGCGGTTTTCGGAAAACATCTCTTGGTCCGGATGATTCACGTCAATGGCACAAGGTCGCAAATACCAGGTGCATATCACATGCCGAATCATGTCGAGGCCCCTTGCGCCGGTTTTTCCGCGTGTGACGCACGTAATGCGCTATCATAATGATACCGGCAAGTATCACGTTGACGGCGGTCTACGACTGTGTCGGCGGTTTCGAGTTTGGCTCCGGTTGTGGTTTCAAATGCGGAGTGACGATGAGGACATTCTCGCCGAGGTCCGTCTCGGCCGCGTCCTCGACGAACTGCCCGCTTTCGTCGATTTGCAGGTCGGCTTCGGTGGTGCGGTTTTTAGCCACGGCCAGGAGCTTTTCGTAGAGTTCGTCCCGATCGGTCTCGTTGATTCGGCTAACGGCCCCGGCCACCTCTCGCAGGTAGCGTAGGAAGATGGACCGGCGTTCGCCCTGGTGCTTCACCATCTTGCGCCGGCGAAGATACATGCCCAGTTTGCGGCCGACGGTTTGCAGGGCCAGGCGGAGTTCCTTCTGGATTTCCGGGTAGCTGGCCACGGCCTCTTTCGACTCGCTGGTGAACGGTACCCACACGCTGGCCATATGGACCATGACGGTCACCGGCCCGCGAGGGAGCTGCCCACGCGATTGGGCCAGGCCGTACGCCCGCCAGTTGGTACCGGTGATGGTTTGCGTAATGGCGCACGCGCCGGCCTGGAACTGCAACGGGACGCGATTGGCGTAGCGCAGCACGGACATGGTCTGGCCCTCGGAAAGGTTCAGGCTCTGCATGGCGTGCAGCAAGGCTTCGATTTCCTTCGGCTTCATTTTACCGGGTGAGCTACGGGTCTTCAGATGCGCTTGCTTGATGATCTTGTCGGCGGCGTCGGGACCGAGACCGTCGAACGTGGTGGTCAGGAACTGGCGGATGGTGCGGGCGTCAGACTGCTCCAGCATTTCGCCCAGCCCCTCGCGACTCACGCGATGGACGCTTGGACCGCCACCGAAGGCCAACCCTACCTCGATCGCGAACGGGTTGCCCCGGTAGACCGCCGGGGGCCGGGTCGCGGCCGCAAAGAACTCGCCGGGAACGACCTGGTGCAGCCCCTTCAGGATAAGCTCTTCGCCGATTGGCGAGATGCAATCCGTCGAGGGTGCCGAGATCTTTGTCTCCTGGATGGCTCGGAAGAGCAGATCGGCCTCGTGCCGCCCGATACGGGTGGTGTTCGCGCGAACGCTGATGTTCGCCGCCTCGCATATCTTGCGCGCCACGGAAGGGCTGACACGCGAGAACGACTTTTGGAGGAACTGGGAAACCGTTGGCAGTTTCGTGTCCTTCAACATGCCAACGAGCATCCCCAACTCGACACCGTACGGGTGCGGCTTGATCTCCTTGGGTTCCGGAGGCAGAACCTCGGCCGCGCGGAGATAGTCGCGTTGGTTGCCGTCTGGATCGGTGTAATGGAGCGTGACGTGTGGGTTGGCAATGGCGGTTTGCTCAAGGTACTCGTCAACGCTGCCACGGCCACGCTGGTACCGAGCCTCTAGTTCGATGGTGACGCGGGTCCCGTGGTCGGACTCGATCCACTCGATCTCGTGGCGTTCGATGGCCTTGCGTCCGAGTTCGCCAGGCGGAATCTCCACGCCCTCGCCCCGCCCGTTGACAATCTCCGGCCGGTTGCGCTTCGTGTCGATCTGAATCTCGTAGTAGTGGGCCGATGTCCGCTTGGAGACCTTGGAGACGATCTTCACCGGCCTGCCGGTGGTCAGCAGCCCATACATGCCGGCGGCCGAGATGCCGATCCCCTGCTGTCCGCGACTCATGCGAAGCCGATGAAACTTTGAACCGTACAGGAGTTTACCGAAGATCAGCGGGATCTGCTTCTTGAGAATCCCCGGCCCGTTGTCCTGGATGCCAGCCTTGAAGCGATCGTTTCCGGCCCGTTCGATGTGGATCCAGATTTCCGGGAGGATGCCGCCTTCCTCGCACGCGTCGATCGCGTTGTCAACCGCTTCCTTCACCGTGGTGAGGAGGGCCTTGCGGGGGTTGTCGAAACCGAGCAGATGGCGGTTCTTGGCAAAGAACTCGCTGACGGAGATATCGCGTTGGCTGGCCGCCATGCTCTCCGCAGTCGATCGACGCCTCTTGCGAGGGGCTATATTTGAGCCATTGGAATCGGCCTGCCCGTTGGAATCGGCCTGCCCGTTGGAACCGGCCTGCCCGTTAGATCCGGCAGTCGACTTGGTCAGGCCGGGCTCGGAAGTGGGTGAATCGGTATGGGAACAACTCGTCGCCAAAATGGACCTCCGTGAAGTAAGCTCGTTTCGCAGAAATCAGTCGTCGGAAGGGTACGAAACAAGGCTGGAAGGGATACCTCTCGGGAAGACCGTCGCCTTGCCCCGTGAATGCCACGGTGAACAGTAGTCAAGCAAAAACTATGTTCCGACCGACTTTGCGTCTTGGATGTATGGCGCCGATTATAGCGATTCTCCGAGCAGTTCAACAGACGGTTTCCAACCGAGTTTTCGTCAAATTGACTTCATTCGCGTTATCCGACATACAAAGATTCACTCCTAGCAGTGGCAGAAGCCGAGACTTCAGAAGAGCACGTCGCGAACCGTATCGCGGATGCACAACCCGCCAGGATCAATTGAAAGACGCGGTAGGACAGCGGGGGAATTTTCCGCCGAACGAAGTGCCTGCGGGTCCGTTCGGCCAGGAAGACTCCCTCCATCTTGCCTGCGATATTCCGGCTCCCAGAGCCGGCTTCCCGTTTTCCACCTCCATACCAAGGAGCCGATCCAATGGTCCGAAGGACACTATCTCTGGGTGTGGCCCTCGCTGCCGTGCTTTGGGCATGGCAAGGCGAATTGGGGACACCCCAGGCCCATGCCGCCAACCCATACCAGAATACGCCTACCTCGTTCTACAACTATTATGTGGAACCTATGCACTCGAATGGGGTGGGCGCCGAGCTATATCCTTGCCCGCGACCGGTACCGCCACTGGTTGGACACACCTACATCACCTACGAGCCGCTGAGCCCCCACGAGTTCCTCTACCGTCATAGTCGAACGTACTGGCGTTACAATTCCGGCGCCGGCTGGACGCGAGCCAAAATCTCATGGCGCTAGCGCTGCAAAGGAGAATCCTACCATGATTCGGACGTTCACTCTTGCGTGTGCAGTCCTTCTCTTCCTTGTCTGGAGCTGCGAAACAGCTAACGCCGGCCACGGCCACGGTTCACGAAAAGAGGTCGTGGCAGCGAGGCAGGCTGCGACCATGCCCTGGCACGGCTATTACTATAAACCAGAATGGGGCATGCCTCTTGCCCTAGTTGTTCCGCCCACCGCCGAGGCTCAAACCAATTGGGGCTGGGGCGTCGGCAATACGCGAATCACCCCCATTCGCCATCAATACGGCCATGGATGGCCCGGCCCCGGCTACTACAGCCGGAAATCGTACCGGCCCATGCCGCCCTGGCCCAGTGACACTGACCAGATGGGTGTGTATTATATACGTGGCCCGTGGTAGCAGGCCCCGTTGCCATTCATTCTCGCTGCCGCCCAGGCCGACACGTTCTGCCTGCTTCCTTCAACCACCAGGGCAGTTCGCGCCGCGCGGACTGCCCTGATTAATTCCCGTGAATTATCGAACCATCACACGACAAAGCGAGCTTGCCCAGTTCTGCGAGGATCTCGCTCGTGAACCGTCTGTTGCCATTGACACCGAGTTCGTGGCGGAACACACGTATCGGCCGGTGTTATGCCTTGTGCAGGTAGCCACTCGCGATCAGCTCGTGCTGATCGACGCCATGGCTCTACCCGAGATCGACGATTTCTGGCGAGTTGTGGTCGAAGGCTCTCACGAAACCATCATCCACGCGGCTCGTAGTGAACTGGAGTTCTGCTTGGACGCAACCGGCGCCCTTCCGAAAAGGCTGTTCGACGTGCAAGTGGCTGCTGGTCTGGTTGGGGCCGAGTATCCGGCAGGCTACAATTCGCTGATCGGCAAGCTACTGGGTGAGAAACCGGGCAAGCACGAAACGCGAACCGACTGGCGTCGTCGCCCGCTGACTAACCGTCAGATCGAGTATGCGTTGGGAGACGTGCGATTTTTGCACCCGCTGCGAGACATCATTTACGACGGATTGACGCGCCAGAATCGGATCGCGTGGTTCGAGGAGGAAATGCAGTCCGAGTTGGATGCGCTTGCGGCCGCGCAGTCCGATTCTCGCTGGCGGCGTGTTTCGGGAAACACGGGTATGAATTCGCGGCAGCT
This sequence comes from uncultured Planctomycetaceae bacterium, assembly GCA_964487655.1. Lineage (GTDB taxonomy): Bacteria > Planctomycetota > Planctomycetia > Pirellulales > Thermoguttaceae > PWXP01. The sequence goes on along the minus strand of CAZASB010000023.1, from coordinate 16,753 downwards.
CGCCATCTTGCGAGCCCTCTGGCACTGGCGTAACGCTGAAGCCGATCGGAGGAACAAGCCGGTACGCTACGTGTTGCGGGACGATCTGCTCATCGAGATGGCCCGGCGTGCTTCGGCCGACCCAACGCAAATTCTCTCCGTGCGCGGCATGGATCGAGGAGACCTGCGACGTCGTGTAAACGAGCTTTCCACCGCCGTCCAGCAGGCGATCGACTTGCCGGAGGAAGAACTGCCACAACCGCTTCGCCATGAGCGAACACAAGACTATTCGGTACTTGGGCAGTTCCTGTTCGCCGCGTTGGGCAGTCTGTGCCGCGAAGCCAAACTGGCGCCGGCGCTGGTCGGCACGCCCAACGATATTCGCGATCTGGTTTCGTACGACACGAAGAACCCAAAGGCCGGTACGCGCGTGCCCCGTCTTACCCACGGCTGGCGAGCTGAGTTCGTCGGTCGCCTCTTCGACGACCTCCTCACTGGCAAGACGGCCGTCCGCATCAGCGACCCCTGCTCCGCGAGCCCACTCCGGTTCGAGCGCGAGTGATCTTCAATGTCGAGTATTTCCCTCCTTCTCCAGGGGCGTACTGACGCCAGTGTTTTCCCGGTACATGGAAACTTGTGTATCCCCCGATCCCTTCTCGCCGAAAGAGGCTGGTAAGCCATGGGGGCCCATCTTGCGGATTCGCCCGCCATTGAACCATAATTAGCGGCTTCTCTGTCCACCCGGCCCAAGCCACTCCCCGGACTAGCGATACCTATTCCTTACAGCTCCACCGGCTGGAGATTCGCGCTCTCAACGTCCTTGAAGTACTTCACAGTGCCGACTTTCAGTTCGACGGTCGCGTCGTCGTCGCAGACGATCATGCCGTGCTTGTGCAACTGGAGCACCGAGACGGTCCACATGTGGTTGACGCCTTCCTCGACAACCTTCCGCAGCGCGCGGGACTTGCCATAGCCATTGACCAGGATGATGACTTCCCGGGAATCCATAACCGTGCCGACCCCGACCGTTAGCGCTGTCTTGGGCACCTGGGTGACGTCGCCGTCGAAGAAACGACTATTGGCGATGATCGTATCCTGCGTCAGCGTTTTCACGCGAGTGCGACTTCCCAGCGACGAACCGGGTTCGTTGAAGGCGATGTGGCCGTCCGGGCCGATGCCGCCGAGGAATAGTTCGATGCCGCCATGGGACTGCATCTTCTCTTCATATCGTTGGCACTCGGCCTCCAGGTTGTTGGACATACCGTTTAGGATATTCACATTCTCCTTGGGAATATCAACGTGGCTGAAGAGGTGTTTCCACATAAAGGCACGATAGCTCTCGGGATGGTCTTCGGGTAATCTGACGTACTCATCCATGTTGAATGTAACGACGTTCTCAAAGGAGACCTTGCCCTGCTCGTAAAGCTGTACGAGGTTCTCATAGGTGCCGATGGGCGTCGAACCGGTCGGCAAGCCAAGCACGAACGGTTTGTTCTTGGAAGGATTGAACTCTCTGATCCGGTGCGCGATGTAATGTGCGGTCCACCGGCTCAGTGCCGCATAGTCCTGTTGAATCACGATCCGCATGTAAGGCTCCTTTCAAGAGTCATGTGGTCGTTCACTTCGCCGTCGCGGACGCCGTCGCCACGGTGCGCGGGCGAGAAGCCCATAGTCCCATTACCACATGACCCGCAAGTCGGCCATGAAGGCGACCTTGCCTTTCTCGCTCACGATTACGGAGTTCATGTCTAGTTCGGGAGGCAAGAAATTCGACTTCCCGCCAGCACTAAGTCTAGGCAGGAGGGATTGGCGATTCAAGGGGGCACGGCAGGAGAACTGCAAACTCGGGTCTGACGAACCATCGGGCGGGTAGGGAATGTAGAGCAATGAGGTCCGTACTGGAGCTACACCCGTGCGCTTCCTCGCTACCCGTCACCCCGGCGACGGCGAGGCCGTAAACCGGGCGGCCAAGCGTGAAGAGTGTAGTCTTTTTTCCTCTATGGACGCAAAATATACACGTTGCTCGAACTTGTTGCCGACGGTACACTCCGCCGATTGTCTCTACGTCTTTCGGTCGACGGATATCAAGGAGGACAGGTCGATGAGTTCAGACCCCGCCGAGAAGTCGGACACCCTCAGCCCGTTTGAACAACTTCGCCTCGCCCGCCAGATCATCGAACAGGAAAGCAAGACGCTTTTGGATGTGGCCGGACGGCTGGACAGCCAGTTTTGCCAGGCGGTCGACCGTCTGTATCGGTGCCGCGGCAGCGTGATCGTCTGCGGGATGGGGAAGGCTGGGCTGATTGGGCAGAAGATCATGGCCACATTGGGTTCTACCGGCACGCGCAGCCACTTCCTGCATCCGGCAGAGGCGGTCCACGGAGACCTCGGCCGGGTGCGTCACGACGATGTGGTGCTGATGCTCTCCCAGAGCGGCGAGACGGAGGAAATCGTTCGAATTATCCCCTCGCTGGTGGAAATAGGCACGCCCATCTTGGCAATGACGGCGAGGCCCGACAGCAAGCTAGGGCAGGCGGCCACCGTCGTACTTGAACTTGGTTCGCTCGACGAAGCGTGCCCACTCGGGCTGGCGCCCACCGCGAGCACCACGGCAATGCTGGCGCTGGGCGACGCGTTGGCAATGGTGACCAGCCGAATGCGGAATTTCGCTCGCGAGGACTTCGCCCGATCTCATCCTGCCGGCAGCTTGGGACGCAAGCTCAGCAAGGTGGACGAACACCTTCGTACCTTGTCCCATTGTCGCGTGGCGTCGCGGGAGAAGACGATTCGCCAGGTACTGGTCGACTTAAGCATGCCCGGGCGGCGGACCGGCGCGATCATGCTTGTCGACGGCGAGGGGAAGCTCAGCGGGGTCTTCACGGATAGCGACTTGGCGCGACTGTTCGAACATCGGCGCGAAGAGGCCCTGGACCGTCCGATTCGGGAGGTGATGATCGCGCGGCCGACGACCGTGCGAATGGGTACCAAGATGATCGACGCCGTGGCGACCATGGCCCAGCGAAAGATCAGCGAATTGCCAGTGGTCGACGCCGAAGGCCGGCCCGTCGGCTTGATCGACGTTACAGACGTAGTCAGCACGTTTCCAGAGCTGAACGAAGAAACAGGCGAACGCGCGTCGGGCCCCGAATGTCAGCGCTTCCCCGTGCGGCGTGCAGGGTGATTCTCGCCCGGCCCGGACTGGGGGTGCATGAGCGGATTGGCTTCTAGGCGAGCCGTGCCGCGCTGTTGCCAATTTCCAGGTCTTCGTGAATGACGGCAAGCATTGCGCGGTACACCGCTTCCTGCCCCGCAGCGACGGATTCCTTGACTGCCTTTTCGTAAGGCTGGCGGATTGCCGTTGCCACGTTGATCTTGGCGATGCCGTGCTGAATGGCCTTGATGATATACTCCTTGCGGATTCCCGTGCCTCCGTGCAGGACCAGGGGGATTTCAATCGCTTCTCGAATCTCGTCAAGCCGATTGATATCGAGCCTTGCCTCGACCTTCTTCTCGTCCTTCCGAGCAGCCGATATGGCTCCGTGGATGCTCCCAATCGCTATGGAAAGCCAGTCGACGTTCGTCTCTTCGACAAAGCGTTTCGCCTCGGCCGGATCGGTGAACCCCTGGCCCGACTCGAAGAGCTGATCGTAGGGCGGGAGCGGACCCGACTCGTGACCCATGATGGCGCCCAGCTCCGCTTCCACGGCAATCCCGGCGGGTTGGGCTATTTCCACAACCGCCTTGGTACAGTCGATATTGCCTTCCAGCGACAGACGCGAGCCGTCAACCATCACGGAATCGTAACCTGCCTTGACGGCGCGTCGGATGACCCCCTCGTAGTCGACGTTGAGATCATCCTCGTCGATCACCGGCACGTGATCCAGATGAAGGCGAGTGTGTTTGAGGTCCTTCACCCGTTCGTATTCGTCGCGGATCGCCTCCAGGCTGCCCGACTCGAACTTCACCCATTCAAGCCGCGCCACCATGATGAGCCCGAAGCTGTTCGTATCACGCAGGGCCCGGACGACCGGCTCCATCATGGGAAGATACGGGATATTGAAACCGGGAATAACCGTACCGGCCTTCAGGGCTCGCCGGACCAGTTCAGCCGTGCTGAGTTCTGTAAACTCCATACTTGATCCTTCGCTTGTGAGTGCGACTACGAAACAAAACGTGTTGGGGCACCCCCTACGCCTCTCCGTGAGTGGCGGTCGTATTTTGGCCTTCCCGTTTCTAGGTGTAGGTTACTCCAATGTAGTAGGCACACACCGTTGTGCCGTCCTCCGGCAAAGTAGTCTGCACCTGAAAACAGAGGAGCCCGTATTCTACACGGCAGTGCCCCACGCCACCACCCACACCGTTGCGCCGTTCCCCGACAAAGCAGTTTGCGTCTGGAAACGGAGGAGCTACAGGTTGTGATACCGACACTTACGGAAGTCAAACGCGGGTGAAGGGTGTTTGAGATGCACGGGTGCAGCAGCGGGCTTGCGCGGCTTTTCCAGGGTAGAGGTCGGTGTTGGAGAAATGAGTCAGATCGGAAGCCCATGCCGGGCTCGTCGGCGCGAAGATTGCTTGACAGAAACTGCGTAACGAATGAGTAAAGACTCCCGACCCCCTGGTATGTTCCATGGGATTTGATCTCGAAGTTTCAAACGCTCGCCCACGGGCACCCTCGCAGCGCGAGATGGTTCCAAGCGTTTTCAAAACGCGCCATCACCGGACCAACAGGACGCGATCGACCAGGACTTGGGGTTTCTCCAGTGAGCCTTTTTGGTAAGGCGGGCCGACGAGCTTAATAGAAACGTAGACGTCCCACTGGTTGTCGGCCTCGGGGAGGTAGGTGGTGTCGATGCCGATACTGATGAGCCAGCTCCAGTGGACCCAGACGATGGTGGTCGGCTCGATGTCGAACCGGCCGAGATGGACCAGGTGGAACTTACCGTCCTGGGGGATATCCTCCTGTGGGATCGTGCGGTTGACCAGAATCTTCTTTTGAGTCCGATTGTAGATGCCCAGGTTGAACGGGCGCGCGTGGTAGTCGTCCCGCGTTTCATTGTCGGGAAGGATACCGGCCTTGCCGCCCACGCCATCCGGATCGGTCACGGTCTTCAGGCCGCCGGTGAACGTTGCCCAGTTGACGTCCACCACTTCCTTCCCTTCGAACTCCGGAGGCAATTGCAGCGACTTGCCAGTAAATCGCAGCTTGTCGGTTTCGATTCGGACCTTTGCGTCGTTGAACTTCGCGGAGTTACCGGTATAGGCGTCGGAATTGTAGAAATGCTCTGCCTGCAAGAGTGAGTTCTTTTCATATCGCGCAAACAGGGCAAGGAGGTCACGGGGCGGATCGCCGCCGGCAGGCAGATTGTCCTTGTAGCGGCGGCCAAGATGCAGCAGGGCGGCGTCAACCGGCACGCGTTCGCGAGCGATGTTCTTTAGAGCGGCCGGATTGTCGACGGCAAGCCGCTCGGCCTCGTCGAGCAGGCCGTTGACGGTGTTGAAGAAGTCGCGATCCAGGTACGGCAGAGCGTTGGGCGTGGTACGGCCGAGGGCAACGTCGGCTGCCTTTTCGCGATCCTGCAGATAATTGATGTAGTTGAACATGGGGGCGGCGGCCTGTCCGTACATGGCTTTGCAGAATCGCTCGGCCAGCTCGTCGTACGACTGGTCGGGATCCTGCATCATCTTCAGGCCGAACCAGACCTTGAACGGGAAGAAGCTGGTCTGGCTGGCGGCCTCGCATTCCACGAATTGCGTCTTGACGCAATGATCGCGGTAGAACCGCATGTCCTCCTGCACATGGCGGGCGTTCAGGTAGGGCGGATGGTAGGGCTTGGTATACAGGATCCAGTAGTCCCATACGGCCAGGTTCGGGGCAATCTCGGCCCAACGGAGGAAGTTGTCGTGGTAGTTCTGGTTACGCGGATGGCTGACGGGAAACTGCGTGTCGGCCTTGCCCGACGGGTAGAACTCGCAGCCGAGCTTGCATACGCGAATCATCACGTTGTCGGCCGGCTTGATGTGCTTGGGCGCGTCGAGCGTAAAGGTGTAGGCGAACGTCTGGACATAGATATCCGGGTAGTCCTTCGCAACGTCGGCGGCCACATGATTGATGAAGTCCAGCAGGACGCCGCTATATGCGCCCTCGCGCTCCAGTACGGCCAGACAACCGGGGCATTGGCATTCACCGTGGCAGTCGTTGTGGCTGATATCGTAGATGCGAGGGTACAGGGCGGGCGAGGCGGCCCTCTCGCGGTCGCGCCGGATGAACGCGCGAAGCTGCTCGCAAACGGCCTTGCGCACTTCGGAGTTGGTCAGACAGAACTGCGACGGGCCCGAGCCGGACGTCGAGCGAACCCGCTGGCCGTTCTTATGCAGGGCAAACCATTCGTCGGGCCAGTCTTCGTTAGTGTAAGCGTGAAACGTGTGGCAACCTCCGGGCAAGCCGTGAGGTTCGCAGCCGCCCAAGTCTTCGGGAATGTGAATCTGGGCGTTCATCTTGTTGCGGACGAGGAAGCGGGTCGTATTGCCTGACAGGCCGACTCCAGGGTAGATACAGCGGTTCATAATGGCCGGTTTCGCGCGCACGTCCCATTCGACAACTTGCCTATCAATCGTGGGAACAAACTCCGTTTCAACGTCCGGCCAAGTGACGCCCAGCCGTTCGAGCAAGTCGTACACGCCGTAGAGCGTGCCGCGAGAGCGTCCGCCGGCAACGATGAGGTTTTCATTATTCGTCCGGAGAACCCATTCCTCCTTACCAAGCTGGCTGAAATCGATACCGGCCTGTTTGGCCAGCGCGGTTGGACCAACGTAAACAGCAGGCGTGACCGCTCGGACTTCCGTGACGATCGTGCAGGGTGCGCCGATCATCTTGTCGAGATAAGTCTTCAGTTCCTCGGCTGCGGTCTGCTCGGCGGGGATTGGTGAATCGGCAAGGACGATGGTGACCGGGCGGCCCTTTTCAAGCACGAACCCAGCCCCCGCCGAGGCAGCAACGAAGACGAGCGATGTGACAACGGCAAGTACGCAGGTGATGGCTTTCGACATGATGACGCTCTCCGGGGTTTCTTCAGAAGGGAAGGTGTAATGCTTGACAGAGGAATCGCATGAACGGCCGACTCGCGGTGAAGGATGCCGCCACGTAGTCCAGGTATTCGTTGTTGAGAACGTCGTCTTCCTCCAATTCTTTCAGGCCGATGAAGTCGGTTCGCTTGATATCCTCAATCCAGCGATGGTCGGCGGGAAAGCCTCGTGGTGGACGCTTAAGACTCTTGCCCTCGAGGATGAACTGTTCGCGAAATGCGCGGTCGTTGCGGGTACGACGCCAGCGGTCGGGCCAGTCGACAATCGCCTGCCGGATCAGGCCGAGCGAGGCGGAGTCGGGTCGCCATAGGCCCACGGCCAAGAAGCACTCGCCGGGGGCTATGTGAATATAGAAGCCGGGGGCATGGACATCACGGCCTTCCTCGTGACGGAACTGGATGCCTACGTTGGTCTTGTAGGGCGGGGCGTCCCGGGTGAACCGCGTGTCGCGATAAACCCGCATCAGGGAGCCGCCAAGCCGCCGGTCGCTGGCGACGAAGTGCGGCGAGATTCGCTTCAGACACGGCTGGAACGCACGGATGAAGGCCAAGCTCGGCTCCCGCGCCTCGCGCTCATACCGCTGCTTGTTCGCCTGGAACCACGGCCGGTTATTGTTGACGGTCAACTGTTCCAGAAACCCGAAAAGGGGCGGCTCGAATCGCTGAAAATCCATGGCGTTCCCTATATTCTCGCGTCAACCTGCGGATGCTCCTGTTCATTTCTTGCCGATCCCACCGAGGCGGATTGAGTATATTGACCCAATATGCAACGGAAGGTGGGCAACGCGACGTTTCATCCCACCAGTATATACCCTCCCTCGCATAATCGGCAACTGGTAGCGCCTCCATACCTCGCGCGGCTTGATTTCGATCTTTTCGAGAACGTTCGGGAATGCGGCGTCCAGAACCAATCGAGTTCGATGAAGGCACGCTCGCGCAAGCTTCATGCTATTCCCTGCACATACGCGGAGATATCGTGCCCCCTCATGGAGCCACTTCCTCCCGTTCGATATACTCATCTTTCACACAAGGAACTCCAACATGAAACCATGGGATGCCGTAAGTTTTTGACAGGCAACACAGACTAGATTATTGGTGATGGCAATCTGAAATCCAGTCGATCGCGACAGTCGCAACGACTCCCACTATCGGGGTACACTCATGGCCTACGAGCGTTTGGTAAATGACTTGGCTGGCATCGTGGGCAGGTCCAACGTGCTAACCTCCGAGGAAGACCGCAAGGTCTATTCCTACGACGGAACCTCTACCTGGACCCACAAGCCCGACATGGTGGTCTTTCCGACCGAGACTAGGCACGTCGAAGCCGTGCTCAAGTTGGCTAACGAAAACGGCATTCCGGTGACTCCGCGCGGAGGCGGTACGAACGTGAGCGGCGGTTCGGTACCCATCCGGGGCGGAATCGTCCTGGCCATGGCCAAGATGAACCGAATCCTGTCCATCGACGCGGCGAACCTCTCGGCTCGCGTGCAGGCGGGGGTGGTGCTGATGGATCTGCAGAATGCACTGGCCCAAGAGCGACTCTTCTTTCCGCCCGATCCGCAGAGCTTCCTGGGCGCTACCCTGGGTGGCATCATTGCCGAGAACGCCGGTGGGCCCGTGTGCCTAAAATACGGGGTGACGAAGCAATATATCCTCGGGCTCCAGACCGTTCTCCCCACTGGCCGGATCGTGGAGTTCGGAGGCAGCACGGTGAAGAACGTGGTGGGATACGACCTGGTTTCCCTGATAACCGGTTCGGAAGGCACCCTTGCCGTTGTCACCGAAGCGACTTTGCGCCTGCTCCCGCTGCCGCCCGCCAGGAAGACGATCATCGCCTTGTTCGATGATTTGCCCAAGTCGGGCGAGACCGTGGGAAAGATACTCGACCGTGGTATCATTCCGGCCAAGATCGAGCTTCTGGACAATTGGGTGGTGAAGAGCATCAACCGAATCACCGGCATGGGACTGCCGGAAGACGCCGCGGCAATGCTCATGTTCGAGTGCGACGGCACGGAGGATGTTGTTGCACGAGACTCTCAGAAGGTGATCGACGTTTGCAATGAGGTTGGCGCCACCCAAGTTCTGGTGGCCCGGGACCAGAACCAGGCACAGGCCTACTGGAAGGCCCGCAGCGCTGGCTTCGCCGCCGTGTTCGGCGCGGCGCCCACGGTCCTGGCGGAAGACGTGACCGTGCCCCGAACGCGCATGGCCGAGTTCATCGGACGAGTAGTGAATATCTGCGACGAGGCTGACTTGGAGGTCACGGTCATCGGTCATGCGGGCGATGGCAACCTCCATCCCAGCGTGATGACCGACGCCAAGGATCCGGTCCACTTCCAGAAGGCCCAGCGGGCCGTTGATCGGATCATCGAGGCGGCGATCGAGTTTGGCGGCGTCCTGTCGGGTGAACATGGAATCGGCCTGGAGAAGCAGAAGTTCATGCGGCGCACGCAAGACCCGATCTTCATCGACCTGATGAAGAGCATCAAACGCATCTTCGATCCCAACGGGATTCTGAACCCAGGCAAGATATGGGAAGAGGGGAGTAGCTAAGTGGCCGAACACCTCGAAAATATCCGTAAGTTCCAGGGCGACGTCGAGCAGTGCATGAAGTGCGGCTTCTGCGGCTACTTCTGCCCGATCTATCGCGAGCAGCGCGAGGAGAAGGGGCTGGCGCGGGGCAAGGACCAGTTGATCCGCCTCACGCTCGAAGACGAGCAGGAGCTCACCAAAGGTTTCTACCAGGCGATTGACAATTGCCTCTTATGCCGAACGTGTGTGCAGTTCTGCCCAGCGAAGACGCGAACCGATCACGTGGTGATTGCCGCGCGAGGCGACTACGTGGCGGAGAAAGGGCTTCCTTGGTGGAAGCGACTGGTATTCCGCCATGTACTTTCCCACCGCCGGCTGTTTGGCGTAATATTGCGAATGGCTTCCTGGTTCCAGCACGTCCTGCCGCGCGGGGAAGGAAAGTTTCGCCACCTGCCCCAGTTTCTCTCCGCGATGGGCGCGGGGAGGGCGATTCCGGATATCGCGCCGCGGTTCCTCAGAAACAGGATACCGGAACGCACCGTCGCCGTGGGCGAGGCGAAGTATCGAGTCGGGTTCTTTGCAGGCTGCGCCACGGAATACGTATTCCCGGCGATTGGCGAAATGGTTGTCGAAGTACTCCGGAACCTCGATTGTGAGGTCGTCCTCGACCATCGGCAGGGTTGCTGCGGCGCGCCGGTCTATTTCTCCGGAGATTTCCGAACCGGGAGAAAGATGGCCGCAAGGAACGTCGAGGCGTTTGAGGACTGCGACTACGTCGTCACGGTATGTGCCACGTGCGGGTCTGGACTGAAGGAATATCCGACCTACCTGGCCGAGACCGCCGAGGAAAAGGCCCGTTTCGAGCGGTTTGCGGCGAAAGTCAAAGACTTCAGCGCGCTGGTCATCGACGTTCTCGCCGCCGACCTCGGCCGGCTAGTCATTAAGCCCAAGTTCCGTGGCAAGACCGTCACCTGGCACGACCCCTGCCACCTCGCGCGGTATCAGGACGTTCGTGAACAGCCGCGGAAGATTCTCCGTGCGATTGAGGGGCTCCGGTTCGTCGAGATGTCCGACGCCGATCGGTGTTGCGGGCTTGGCGGCTCATTCAGCATCACCCATTACGACGTTTCCCAGAAGATCGTCGATCACAAGGTCGACGCCATCCTCGCCAGCGGCGCCGGCGCCGTGGTAACCGCCTGCCCCGGCTGCATCATCCAGCTTCGTGACGCCCTCACCCGTCGCAAGGCGGCCGTTGACGTCTTTCATATCGGAGAGCTGTTCACGATTCAGCCTCCGGCTACAGACCGGCTATCCGCACGCTGTTCCCACGCCCGCAACGAGCAAGAGTCTTCAAGCCAAGTCCCGAAGGGACGCGCCTAATCCAGCCCAGGGTGGAGTCTGCGCGAGGAACGAGCGAGGCGCAACTCTGGGAAACAAGCACAACAGTAGCGCACTCACCGGACGAGGCAGGGCCGCTCCTTCCGGCTCGATAGGGCTTTCTGGATCAGAAACCGGTTGAACTAAGCCGGATTATTCATCTACGTAGGGTAGGTCGAGGTCGCGTAGATCGTTGGTGGGTCCGCACAAGCCGCAACCGAGCTGATTTGTAGCCCGCCGCCTAGAAAGACGCCGGTATTAGCGACCGATGACCCACCAAGGAAGCGGCTTGCTTGACCCACCCTACCTATCGTGAATAATCCGGGCTAAGCCGCTGCGCGGCAGACCGGCAGCGAGGAGGCAGAATGGTAGCTCGGCCTGAAGTGGCCGGGTTTTTTTTGTACGTAGGGTATGTCGGTAGCTCTGGAAGGAGGAAACTAAAGATTTTCCTCGCGCCGCTTCACTCTAACGCTGACACAGTGCGATGCCTTCCGCACGAAGGGACGGCCGCGCCGCCGGCTACTCCATCATCGTCTTGCCGCGATCAACGCCGATGGTTCCGTCTCGGCAAAACGAGGTGACGAAGAAGTCGGCGGAGTGCTGGGCCTGGATGTCGAGCGCTTCGGGCAACGGAGCGCCGCAGGCGTCTTTGATGGATTGCATAATGGCGCAGCGGGCCGCCTCGACGGCATGGTTGTTGGAGGCCGGTATGCCTGCGTCGTCGGGCACGTCTTCCAGCGTGCCTTCTTCCAGCGTTCTTCGTGGAATACCGACCGCTCCGGACGATGCAAGAAGCCAGGCCATCTCAAGCGCCTTCCGCATCGGACCCGCGTAGTCGATCAGCCATCCCACGGCATCCTTCGCGGCCACCGGCGCTCCGGTCAGCAGTAGTCGCACAAGTTTCGGCCACTGGTCGCGCGAGGCCCTTCTGAACGGCCAGTGACAGCCCTCCATGCCTGGCACAACTGGCAATGTGACTTCTGGCATTCCAAACTTTGCGTCTTGGACAGCTACCAGATAGTGGCAATGCATGAGCAGCTCTAGGAAGCCGCCCAGGCAGCGTTTACCGCTCACAAAACCCACCGACACGTTGAACTCGTTCGATAGCCGCCTAGCGGTCGCCGACCAGGTGGCGGCTAGTCGGCATCCCTCCCTCGTATCGTAGAGTGCGGGGAAGAACTCGCTGGTATCCGCGCCTGCCATTTGCGTGGCAAGGTGGAAATCACCGGTGACGATCAAGCGGTCGATCCGCTCGACCTTGAGCCAGTCGATCGCTCGGTTGAGTTCGGCGTTGACGTCGGCGTTGTAGGCTTCCCGGCTGATGGTGATGATGCCCACGTTCCCGTCATGCTCGGCGTTGACGTACAAATGCTGCCACTTGAGGCTGTTGATCTGCTCGAATACGGTGGGATACCAAGCGCTGGTGGCCGCTTCCGGGTGGAGCCGATGATACCGCTCGACCGTTTTGATCGCGCTTTGCTCGCCTATGCTCCGAATCATGGCGAGGATGCCCCGGCGGAATTGCGCGCACAATTCGCCGATTGCATTGATATGAGACAGATGGCCCCGCTGCTCGTGAAGCAGTAGGCTGGCCATCTGCAGCAGCGCGCCCTGGATCCAGATTGTGAACTCTTCCTCCGCCGCACCGTCCATTGGCCAATCGACCAGGGGGCGGAGGTGGTCGAGGGGGTACCAGTTCTGGCCAGTCTCCTTCCGCTCGCACAGCTCCGGCGTGGGCGTGAATAGGGCTCCGTACTTCTGAGCGAGATGGTGCAGGCAGGACCACGTAAGGAAATCGGCGCCCTTGGCGCCGATCACGTCATGGGCCCTGAACGGATTCGGACCGGCAAGCTTCCTGATGTACTTGTCGATCTTCCAGAAAGGCATGTTGGTCGCGCGGTGATATCTCAAGCCGGCCAGTGTCGTTCCGCAAAACAGCACGTCCAAGACAAACGACCAATGGTCGCCGACCGGAATCGGGATCAGCCCCAATGCCCAAAGAAGCTGAGTAATGTGGGAACCTTCCTTGTCGACAACCTCCCAGACCTTGTTGCTTTCGTGCGGAAAGGCTGGATGCGCCACGCCCACCCCCAGCTCCGAGCTCGGGAAACCGGAGGTCACAGACCGGATTTCGATTCCGGGAAACACTTCCTGAAAAAGCTGGTAGTGAGCTTTCTTGACTTCAAGAATCTCCGGAATTGCCTCCAGAAGGAAACGGGGACGCCACTTGCCAAGGTCCGCCGGGAGGCTTGTCCCGTCGTAGGTCAGCCTGACCATGTTCCCCATGATCCTGTCGGCTCGCTTCTTGCCGACAGCCGCCACCAGCCCGGGGTAGTGCGGGCCGATTCCATCGGCCGTTCTGGGACGACCGAGGCCAATCGACCTGACGCCAAAGGGCTCCAGCCGAGACGTGAGCTGCATCATCTTCCCGGCGCCGACGATCCCATTGACGCCGGAAATCACCAATGAGCCGCGTTCCTCGGAACCGCCGAACACTTGGTCCACCAGATCACCGGCATCAGCGGGCAGCTTGCCGTTGCGAAAGATGTCGGTAACCGAACCGAGTCCCAGTGTTTGGAGCGTGGATTGCCGGATGGATTTCGTCATGTCGAAGCGCCTCCTTCCGTAACCTTGAGGATGGCGGCAATGCCCACGTCGCCCGCGGCGCAGCCGAACAGCAGTACGAGACCGCCCCCCAAGTCTACCGCCTCCTCAAGACCTTCGATGAGCATCCTAGTGAGAGTCGGTCCCTGCGGATGCCCCCAGACCAACGAGCAGCCGGACTTGTTGACCTTGCGCCAGTCGTACTCCATTACCTTGGAAAAGATGGCGTCGTTGATAGCAAACGGGTTGTGGCACTTGACCACGGCCATGTCCGCCATGGTAAGGCCGGTCCTCGTCAGCACTTTCTGCACGGCAAGCGTGGGGGCCTCCGGCATCAGCGACGGATGCGTTCTCACCTCGGCTTTGGCGACGAACTGAATGACAATTTCGGGCCGCGGGCTGAGTTCTCGGGCCTTCTCCGGGACTGTCACGAGCAGCGTGGCCATGCCGTCCGACGCATGAGTTTGCGTTCCCGTTGTCACGCAGGTGTCCAGCTCGCGCATCCGACGTAGACCATCCGAGGAAAGTTCGCGAATTCCGGTATCCTCGTCAATTCTTCCAAGAAAGCCGCCCTGCACATTCAACACGTCCAGCGGCACGAGGACACGGTCGAGGAACCCGGATGCCTTGGTGTCGAAGTATTGCTGATAGCGGCAGAGGGCGATGTCTTCCACCTCTCGTCGATCGAGGCGGTGCTTTCGAGCGGCGTTGCCGGCCGTGGTAATCATCGCCTCGCTTGTGGCCGGGTCGAATCCGAAATTGTCCCACACGTGGCTTATCGCCATGGTTCTCTGGTAGGCCCGTCGCTCCGGGAACACGCCCACGGGCGAATCGCTGGTGCGGTCGAACGTCAGGACGCCCACAACGTCGTTCGCTCCACTCTCAACTTCCCCAGCGGCGAGTAGGACAGCCTGCAGTCCGGTCGCGCACGCCTGCTCCACGTGAAATCCCGGTATCCGGTGTCCCAGGCAGCTCGCCACAAACGGGGCGTTCCAGAACTTCCAGTGCCAGGGAACGGTCGAGCCGATGACCAGATACTGCAACTCACTGGTCGGAACTCTTCTGACGCCGAGGATTCGGTTCATCGCCTCGCCGGCGAATTGTCCCATATTCACCTCGGCCAGCGCCGACGTCTGCCACGCGGGAAAAAAACTGCTCCCCCAGGTTCCATACGGCACTCGAGCTTTGGGAAACATCCCGATACTCTCCATCGTCAGTCCCTCCTCGGCAAGAATATCTGCGGCGGGCGTGTTACGTTGTCCCAAGGCCAAGAGCCGCACCAAAGCCAACGGTAACTAATAGGAGATGAGTGAATGAAAACCCAACCGGATTGGATTCAGCATTCCTCTGTTCTGATTTGACGTGATGTGATTTCATGAGTCCAACGTCGAAGCGGCCACATAATTCGTCACTCTACTCCGATCACCCTTTGCCGGAAAGGGCACCCCATTGAGGGGTAAATATAGCCGGCCCAGGCGACAGTTACAAGCGGTTAGTGTGCGGCCAGATTTTCTGGCAACGCCAATTCGCTGCCCGGGCGGAAGATGCGTGCATGGTCTGCTGGGCCGCACGGCGGAGTATTGCAGTCGGCATCGCATTTCTGTAAGCTGTTCTTCGAATCGATTGAGGATAGATCAACGATACCCTCGCAAGGGTGACGAGGTTGGTGCAAGGCACAGGGCCGCATGGGAACCCCAAATGAGAATACCGCAGCTTTCCGTACGTATTGAAAACAGTCTTGGTCAGTTGATCTCCCCCTGCGAGTTGCTGGCCGACGCGGGAATCAACATCGTGACCCTTTCCTTGGCGGATTCGCCGGAGTTTGGCGTCTTACGATTGATCGTCCTCGAGTGGCAGCGCGCTCGGGAAGTGCTCGAGGCGGCCGGAGTTGACGTTACTGTAACCGAGGTTCTGACGATTGAGGTTCGCGATCAGCCTGGCGGGCTGGTCGAATTACTGCGGATTTTTGCGCAAGCGGGGATCAGCGTAGCGCACATGTACGCCTTTACGTCTCGGCTTGGCGATAGTGCCGTCATGGTGTTCAGCTTCGACGATCTCGACGCCGCCATTCTCGCTCTGGCGCGTGCCGAGATCAACCCGGTCAGTCCGGTCACTCTCTACGATCATCTCGACGAGGTGTAGGAGGAGTGTTTGATGTTATTCACGCAGCTTCCGGAACGACTCAACGCATCTCAGACGCTCGTCGATTCTCACCTCGCCAACGGCCGATCTGAAAAGACGGCGATCCTCAGCGGTGATCGCGCGATCAGTTACCGCCAGTTGCAAGATTCGGTCAATCGCTTCGGCAATGCGATGCTCGAGTTGGGAGTGCGGAGGGAAGAGCGGGTGGCTATCTTGCTGCCCGATAGTCCTGAATGGGTATGTGCATTCTTCGGCGCGATCAAAATGGGGGCCGTGGCCGTCCCCATGAACACCCTGCTGACCGCCAAGGAGTATGAGTATCTGCTCAACGACAGTCGGGCTGGTGTATTGGTTCTGCACGCGGATCTACTGGATCGTATTGGCCCGATTCGCGATCGGCTACGTTGCCTGGAGCACATCGTCACGGTTGGTGGAAAGCCGGCCTGGGAGCTTGGCTTCGATTCGCTGATGGAGCGTGCTTCGCCCCGTTTGGATCCTGCCGACACGGTGAAGGACGACACGGCGTTTTGGCTCTACAGTTCGGGGACGACTGGCCGGCCCAAGGGCGCGATCCATTTGCAGCACGACATGTTGGTGGCCGCCGATGCGTATGCCAAGGAGACAATTGGCCTGCTGGAATCGGACGTGTCATTCTCGGTTGCCAAGCTATTTTTCGCCTACGGATTGGGAAACGGGCTGTATTTTCCAATGCGCACTGGTGGCACGACCATTCTTTTGCCCGACCGTCCCATACCTGACACGGTTTTCGCAACCATCGACCGTTATCAGCCCACGGTTTACTACGGAGTGCCCACCAGTTACGCAGCAATGCTGCACGCGGCGGAAAAGGCGGGGCGAACGGATCTGGGGCGGGTGCGGATGTGCGTTTCCGCAGGCGAAACCTTGCCGCGATACATCTTCCAGCAATGGCGTGATCGCTTCGGCGTGGACATTCTCGACGGTATCGGCTCGACGGAAATTCTGCACATCTTCATTTCCAATCGGCCCGGCCAGGCAAAGGCAGGCAGTACGGGGCA
>CAZASB010000022.1:0-26937 GCA_964487655.1 uncultured Planctomycetaceae bacterium | reverse complement strand
CGATTTATACTGCTAGTATTTCAGCAGCCTCCATTGCAGGGCAGTCAATGGAAGCCGTTGGCATCATGAATCACCGGGGGGCATGAATTGTCCGGCTAGGCGGTAGCGACGTGCCCCGCCTCGGCTTGGATTGTAGCGCGGACTTCTCGTAGCACATCGGACACCCGCCGATCCAATGCCCCTAGCTCGGTCAAGAGTTCTTCGTGCCTCTGGTCCAATTCTAGGAGGGTTTCCAGGTGGGCCAGGTTGACAAACGACCGTTGAGACATTGAAATACACCACTGAGGGAGTTGTGGGCCTGTAGACCCGTCATCGTCCCGGGGTCGCCTGGAAGGTTAGGTTTCGTTTCGTAGGTGTTTGGAGAGGTTTAAGTTGGGAAAAGTTTTACGATTATCCCGATTTTGCCCTCTCGCCAAGACCAGAGATATGGGGCCTTGCGGGCGGTTTCCGGCTGGCTGAGACGCCGTGCGAAGGGGGGACAGTCCGGCCTTGCGGCAAAACGGCCGACCGATGGGGCTGCTTGAGCGCGCCTCGCGGAATCGGCATCGAACTGCGGAAAAGGGCGTTGCCTTCGGCCTTTTTGGGTCGGTGTTCGACATTCCGATGTCGGCATGCCGATAAGGGTGGACAGTAGCCCGTAGGTTGGTGTATAGTGAAGGGCTGTCGGCAACGCTTGGGGGGCCGGTGTTGTCGTTGATCAAGAGAATCTGATGAATCCATGAGCAAAGGAGGATTGAGTGGTCAAACTGACGTTGCGGGAACGTGAGTCAATTCAAGAAGCCGTGCGGCGATTCCGGAAGCTAGTCGAGCGGAGCGGGATTAAGAAGGAAATGCGTCGCCGCGAATACTACGAAAAGCCCAGCGAAGTCAAGCGGCGTGCAAGGCTTCGGGCTGAACGGCGCTCACGTCGCACTCGCCTTTTGGGTACCCCCTGAGGTCGGGGTACCCGTCTCTCTCGCTCGACGAGCGCGTGTAGACCGCTTGGGGTGCGCGCCAACGTCTTCCGTTCCGGCGCATCTCCGGTCCATCATGCCAGCTCGCGCCCCTGGGTCGCCTGCCCTCGTTGTTGTACACGGGTTGCCAGTCGTGTCTCAAGGCTGGCGGCTGAGGCTGAAGATAGGCAGCAGCAGTGCCAGGCCGATGGTTCCCACCACGACGCCCATCACGGCGATCATGATGGGCTCGATCATGCTCGTGGCGGCCTTGATGGCGGTCTCCACCTCACGGTCGTAGTAGACACTGACACGTTCGAGCACGCTGTCGAGCTTTCCCGTCTCCTCGCCGGAGGCGATCATCTGCACGAGTACGCGAGGAAACAGGGGATTGCCGGCCAGCGCTTCACATATACGATTGCCGCCGGTTACTTCGTCGAGCACGTGGCTCCAAAGATCCTCGTAGTAGCTGTTGCCGGAAACTTCTCCCGCCAGTTTGATGGCATCCATAATGGGCACGCCGCTTCGCAGCATGGTCCCCAAGGTTCGAATGGACCGGCTGATGGTCACCTTGCGCGACATGGCACCGACAATCGGCGTATTGATTCGGAGCCAGTCCAGCACGCGCCGCCCGGGTACGGTGCGTTTCGCGTAGAACAGCGCCACAATCAAACCGACCACCCCGGCCAGCCAAAGATACCAGTGTCCCAACAAGGCGTTGGAAACCGTGATCATCAACAGGGTGGGGCCTGGCAATTCGGTCCCCTTCGACTCGAACAGCGGCGTGAACTTCGGCAAGATGTAGGTGAGCAGGAAGATGGTTACTCCCGCCGCCATGACCATCATGACGGCAGGATACGCCATGGCAGCGCGAACCTTCCCCCTGGTCTCGACTTCCTTGCGCAGATATTCGGCAATGCGTTCCAGCGTTGCGGCGAGCGTGCCGGTGGCTTCACTCGCCTTGACGAGTGACACATACGTCTTGTCGAAGTACTTCGGGTACTTGGCCAGCGAGCGGGAGAAATCGTCGCCGGCCTCCACCTTGTCGCGAAGGTCGGCCAGGATGCGATGGAGGGTCGGATTGGTCTCCTGCTCCACGATGCCCGACAGGGCCGCGGAAAGGGTGATTCCCGTGTCGACCATGATGGCCAACTGGCAGGTCACGTAAATGATATCGTTCTTGGAGACTCCCTGCGGGATCAGTCCGGCGCTATCGGCCTCGTCAATCTCCAGCACCTGGAACCCATCGCGGCGCAGATGCTGGGACGCCTCTTCCTCACTGGCGGCCTCGATAACGCCTTCGTGCGTATTTCCCAGCGGATCGCGGGCGCGGTAGTCGTAGTTCATGTCAGTTCTCCACTTCTCCCGCAACCTGGAACACCTCTTCGATGGTAGTCAATCCTTCTCGAACCTTGCGGAACCCGTCGTACGCCAAGGTAACCATGCCCTGCTTCGCCGCCAGTCGTCGGATTGCGCCAATGCTGGGGTCGGACACGATTGCGTCGCGGAGTTCGTCATTGATCAAGAGCAGTTCATGCACGCCAAGCCGGCCTCGGTATCCGGTATTCCGACAACTCTTGCACCCCACGCCTTTGTGAAACTGATCGCACTCTACCCCCATTTTTTCCAACGCTTTCCGAACGGTTCGAGGCGGCTCAACCACCTGGCGGCATTTGGCGCACACGCGGCGCACCAGCCGCTGGGCCAGCACCATGTTCAGCGCGGCGCCAATCAGGTACGATTCGACCCCCATATTGATCAGTCGGGTAATGGCCGACGAGGCGTCGTTCGTATGCAGCGTGCTGAACACGAGGTGGCCCGTCAGAGCGGCCTGAATGGCCATGCGCGCCGTCTCTTCGTCGCGCACTTCGCCAACCATGATCACGTCCGGATCCTGCCGCAGCAGCGTGCGAAGCGCCTTGGAAAACGTCAGCCCGATCTTCGTTTGCACCTGGAACTGGTTGATCAGCGGCAGATGGTATTCGATGGGATCTTCCACCGTGCAGATGTTGTTCTCCATGGAACTAATGGAGTTCATCGCGGCATAGAGCGTGGTCGACTTGCCGCTGCCGGTGGGCCCGGTCACCAGGATGATGCCGTTGGGCGCGCGGATGCTCTGCTGGAACTGGGCCAGCACGTCCTCGGCGAAGCCGAGATCCTCCAAGTTCAGAGAAACGCTTCGCGTGTCGAGCACTCGAATGACCGTCTTCTCGCCGATGGCCGTCGGGAAGGTGCTGACTCGCAAGTCGATTTTCCGGCCCTCCAGGAGCACGTGAACCCTGCCGTCCTGGGGCAGACGCCGCTCACTGATGTCCATGCCTCCCATGATCTTAATGCGGCTGGTGACCGCCGAGAGCAGGTGCTGGGGAACCTCGAGCGATTTGTACAGCCGGCCGTCCACCCGGTAGCGAATACGCATACAGCGGTCCGCCGGCTCGATGTGGATGTCGCTGGCCCCTTCCTTCACCGCGTTGAAAATCACGTAATTCACCAGACGGATCACCGGCGATTGACCGGCGATTTCCTCAACGTCGCCAATGTCTTCGATCGCCTCTTCAATCAGCGTTACATCGGCGCTGTCCGACTCCTCGATGATGTCGTCGATGACGAACACCTTCGAGTTCGGCAGCGTGGTGATCATCCGCCGAATGTCTTTCGACGTGGCCGCGACAATTTGCACCTGCGAGTTGCTGGTCGAACGGATTTCGTCGATCAGGAACAGATTGGAGGGTTCCGAGATGGCAATGGTCAGGACACCGCGCACGAGGAACAGCGGCAGTACAAGATTCTGCTCGATGTAGTCGCGAGGCAGGATGTCGACAACGGCCGGGTCGAACAAACGTGCTTCGAGCTTCGCGTAAGGAACCCCGTACTCTTTGGCCAGGCACTCGACAATCTGATCCTCGCTGCACAACTCCAGTTCAACGAGAATCTCGCCAAGCAGCCGCCCGCGATGGTCTTGCTTCTGCACGTCCAGCGCGCGCACAAGCTGCTCGTCGGTCAGATATCCCCGATCGATGAGTACGTCGCCGAGACGTCGCGTTGCCAGGTGGGTGGTGTTCATGCGGGCACGGGTGGGGGCGGGATTGGCGCCGGTTACCGAAAACTCCTCACGGCATCGACCACGCTTTGAAATATCTCAATTTGCCGGTCGAGACGGGTGATTTCAAAAATCTTGCGGTTGACGGGATTGGTGGTCGCGAGCTTCACGCCGCCTCCAGCATCGTGAAGGCGGTCTTGCACTTCCAGAATGGCGTCCAGACCCTTGCTGTCGAGGGTTTCCGTGTTGTCCAGGTCGATCACGACATTCGAGTGGTCCAGGCCGCACACACACGCGGCAAAGGGGGCCCGCTGGTCGCCGCCAAGCTCCTCCGGGGCATGAACGACTACAACATTATCGAATACTTCCGTTGGCAGGTTCATCAGGGCACTCTGGGCTAAACGACAACTTCCATCTTCTCTTCAGCCAGAACCGCATCGACCCGTTTCAGCAGTTCGCGCGGGCTGAACGGCTTGGCAATCACGTCGATCACGCCGAGTTCGGCGGCCAGATCCTCGTGGCTGAGTTCATACCCCTTGGCCGTCAACATAAGCACGGGAACGTCGGCGGTCCGACGGTCTTCGCGCAACCGCCTGACAAGCCCCAATCCGTCCAGACGCGGCATCTGGCAGTCGGTAATCAGCAGGTCGGGCACTTGATCCTGGACGAGTTGCCAAGCTTCCTCACCGTCGCCGGCGGTTCGAACGCTGTAACCGGCGCGCTTGATCTTGAACTCGGCGGCACGAAGGATATGGATTTCATCATCGCACAACAGCACGCGTTTCGGCATCGTTTGAATCCTCATGATGGATATAGGGAACACGCCAAGGCCGCTCCGGGGCCGCCCGCTAAGGGCCCGGGCTTGCCCAAGCTCCTCGGCTGTTGGTGGTCATTTGCCCCGCACAGGGCAGGATAATGGCGAAGGTCGTGCCCTCGCCTTCCTTGCTGGTTACAGTCAGGCGTCCGCGATGCACGTCTTCGACAATATGCTTTGCCAGGGAGAGGCCAAGCCCCGTGCCGGACGCCATGTTCTTGTCCTTCTTAACGCGGTAGAACTTCTCGAATACTCGTTGGCAATCGCTTTCGCTCAGCCCCACGCCCGTATCCTGAACCTCGAATCGAACTTCGTTGGCGTCCAGCCGACTGCGGAGCGTCACGGTTCCGCCCGCCGGCGTGTACTTCACGGCATTCGACAACAGGTTGATGGCAGCCTGCAGGAGCATGTCCCGATCAGCCAGGACTCCCAGATAGAGTGGACTAAGCTCGGCAACCAGGTCGATGCCCTTCGTTTCGGCCGACGGTTGCACCACGCGCATCGCTTCTTCGAGAATCTCATTGAGCGATTGCTGGGTCTTGCTCACGTTTACGACTCCGGCCTCGATCCGGGCAATATTCAGCAGATTCTCGACGAGTCGCTGGAGCCGGTCGGCCTGGCTGTCGATGACTTCCAGGAATTCTTCGCGTGTCGCGTCGTCCTCGGCCTCGCCGTCGGCAAGCAGTTCAACGTACGCCTTGATACCGGCTAGGGGCGTCTTCATTTCATGGCTCACCGACGAGACGAATTCCGCGTTTCGCTTTTGGAGCGTCTTGTGGTCGCCGATATCGCGCAGCACGGCAACGACCCCCTTGCTCGAAAGGTCCGCGTGGGAACGCTCCGACTCCCGCGCGTCGAGCTTGGTTGCGGTAGCGCGAAACCAATGAGCATTTCCCTCGGCATCGAGAATCTCGACCTCTTCGGTACGGTCGCCCGGAATTTGCCCATGAGCGGTGGTTGTCAGCAGTTCCAAGAGTTTCTCGCAGCGGACAAGTTGCTTGATTGCCCGGGTTTCGGTCTTTTCGCCGTCGATATTCAACAGCGCCTCCGCGCTGGCATTGACCAGGACAAGTTCGTCGTAGTCGTCGATTGCAAGAATCGGCTCCGCCAGCCTGGCGAAGATGCTCTTGATCTTTTCGTATTGGGCCGTGGCCCGGCCGCATCGGATCTCTAGCGCGGCACGGCCGTGCTCGAGGTCTGCTAACCGGGAACGAAATTCACGGAGGGAATTGCCAATTCGTTCGGCCGTGGCATACCATGGGTGCATGTGAGATAGCGGCGGAAGTTGGTCGCACTGCCAGTCGGCGCCAACTCCATCGGGCCCCGTTCCGCACAATGCCGCAATATGCCGTTCGAATTGGCGCCGTGCCTGCCGCGCGCGGGCGGCCCAACCGACAATGATGAGCCCCGCGAGTAGCGCGCCGAAGGCCAGGAGTGCAGCTCGTCCAAGGAACGAGTCGGTCAGCAAGGGCCAATCCAATAGCCATGTGGCGGCAAGCGCGAAGGACACAATCAGCGCCGAGGCCGGGAGGATCGTACTGGCTCGAAGGTTATACATACCGTTCGCCTGAAAGCGCGGGCGGCGACGGTGGAGAATGCTGCCTCGGTCACTTGAGCCGGCGTGAAACAACCGGCGAGGGCAGTCCGGAGCGGGGCGACCTCAGCGCCGCATGTTCCGGTATCTCGGGCAGACCGCCGTGGCTCGTTCCCATTGGACGCGTGCGGCTTCGGGCTGCCCGAGTTTCTCCAACGTGCAACCCATTAAAAGGTAGGCCAGCCCATTGGAGTTGTCCAACGAAAGTGCTTGTCGCAACGCAACTTGCGAGGACGGATAGTCGCCCAGACGGTAGTAGGCGGTACCCAGCGTTAGATGGACTGCCGCGGATTTGGAGAACCGCTCGGCGGCCGGCTTCAGCACTTCCACGGCTATTGTGGGGTGGTTCCGTTCCAACGCAAGAACTGCTGCATGGATTGGAATTTGCGGATTTTGCGGGTTGGCCTCGGCCGCTGCGTGAAAATGGGCAATCGCAGACTCCGCGGAACCGGCGGCCAACGCCTCGCGGCCTTCACGGAGCAAGCCGGCAATTTCCGGTTCAAAACGAGACTCAAGGCGGTCATCCGAAATGTTTGTAGCCGTCGTGGCGTCTGGCGCGATAGCGATCGGCCCTGCCGTGAAATCGGCCTTTTCCGGCGACGAATCGCCTGAGCGGGCCTCACTGTCCGTCACCGACGCGCGACGAGCGCTCTGCTCGGAGTCGCCGGATTGCGAGTGGTGCGCAACCACCATGCCCGCTGGTGCCGGGTTTTCCGCATCCAGAACCCGATTGTGTTCGGAAGTGTAGACGGCAAACTTAGGGTCCAGTTCCGTTGACCGCGAGTAGAAGTTGCGGGCGTCCTTCGGTCGGCCGGAAGCGTCGAGCAACAGTGCCATGGCGTACTGCACTCGCGGATCGTCGCCATGCTCCCGCAAGGCGTGTTCCAGTTGGGTAAATGCCTCGGGCCGTCGCCCCGTGAGCAGCATGACCTCGGCGAGCAGCAGCCGCGCGTCGCGGTGTGCCGGATCGCGGTCGAGAACGGAGCGCAGAGCCTGTTCGGAATCCTTGTAGTCACCCCGATTCAAGGCCGCCTCCGCCGCTTCGACCTTCATTGTATTGCGGCGCGCCTCGAACCGTCGCACCATCACGTCCTTGGTACGCTCGCTCCCTTCGCCGGGCATGGCGTCGCCGGTCCCGGGCATCCCCCAGTTCATACCCGAACACCCCGGCAGCAACGCAATTACAGCGGCGACAATCAGACAACGCGCGCCGATGCGTCGGCGAAGTTCACTCCCTGTCGTCGCGCGATCACGGCTCATGGCAGTTTCCTGGGCGTTGAGATGTCCTTGCTGTAGCCCGGGGTACCCGGATCAAGGGGGTGAAGCGGCCCCGGCAGTTCTCCGGGCATCGCCTCCGGAACGCTCCGCAAATCATCCAGCAGCCAGTCGGGAACATTTGGTCCGTCGAGTGGATGGGCGTCGATCGTCTCGGGCAGCGGATCTAGTAAAGTGTGGTCGCCGTACGGCCTGCCCAGCCAGATATCGCTTCGCAGGTCGATGGCCGCACGATAGCCGGGAAGGAAGTGAACCGCCATCTCGGCGAATCGCAGCGCCGTTCGCCGGTCGCCGCTGGCCCAGGCACTTTGGGCCAAGCGGTAGTAACGCTGTGCGGCAGGTCGTCGATTGAACGGTTCCAGTTTTGCCTCGGCCACCTCGTGCCGCCGATGGAACTCAGCGGCCGCATGGCTCCCTTCGTCGCCCATTTCGGGCTCGTACACGATATGTGGCGTAATGAGCACGAGCACCTCCTGGCGTTCCGTGCCTTCGGTCGAACTCCGAAACGCAAACCCCACGAGCGGCAAGTTTCCAAAGAACGGCAACTGATTTTTCGTCACGGAAACCTCGTCCCGCATCAGGCCGCCAATCAATACGGTGGAGCCGTCGCGCACCATGACGTTCGTGGTGACCTCGGTAACTTGTTTCTCGGGCAAGGTGAAGTTCCCTTTTTCAACGACGTCGCCCTTGGACAGTTCCGGATGGATTTCCATGCGCACCATTCCGTCGGTCGAAATGAACGGCCGAATTCGCAAGATGGTGCCAGTGTTCATGAACTCGACCGTTTCCGTGGCGACCGTCTCGGTAACCGTCGTGCTGATATAGCCCTTCTGATCGCCAATCTGGATATTCGCCGGCTGCTTGTTCAGCACCAGAAGTCGCGGACTGGCAATGACGTTGGTATCGCCAATCGTTTCAAGGGCGCTGAGGAACGCGCCCATGCTGCTGTCCAGGAACCCCACCTTCAGCGAGCCCTTCTCGAAGTCGAACGCCGCAAGTGTCTGCACCGGGTCGCCAAAGCCGAGTTTCACATTCCCGCTGTCGCGTAGTACCTGCCAGTTGATCCCGTACGAATCGTCCTCCTTGAGCGTGACGCTCAAGATCATGGTTTCGATATGCACCTGGAGGGGGCGTACGTCGACATCGGCCACGAGGGCGTCGACTTGCGCCAGTACGGCTTCGTAGTCGCGCACCACCACGGCTTCGGCGCCCGCGAACGTATTTCCGCCACCGGAGTCGGCGGTAATCCCGCTTTCCGACGGCGACGACACGCTGCATACGCCCACGCTCTCGCTAAGCAGTGGCTTGACGAGTTGCTGCAGTTCCATGCCGGTGATGTAGTTCGGGCGGAAGATGCGAGTTGAAATCCGGTCGAACGACTGCTCCAGCGTCACGAAGTCGGCCGCGGTGCCCACGAACATGAAAGCTCCGTCTTGTCTCGTCCTGAACCCGTTCGATCGAAGGATCGCGTCCAGAGCCTCCTCGATCGCCACGTTCCCCAAGGTGGCCGAAACGGTTCCTTGCACGCTGGGACTTGCCAGGATGTTCATTCCGCCGTGCGCCCCCAATAGTTCAAGCACTTTGCGGATATCTTCGTTCTGGATGTAGATCGTCAGCCGTCCATTGCCCTCGTCGCGAATCCTCGCATTGCTCTCCCCGTTTGAAGCCGCCGAGGACGAACGTCCAACGGAAGGCGACTGGAACTCGGCAGGCGGGGGACCGGCGGGCAAGGGAGCGGAAGGCAAGGGGCCGGCGGATTGAGCCGCCGGAGCAGCCTGCACAATCGGATGCTCGCCGCGTCTGAGTTCGTCAAGCGCCTGCTTGACCGTTTCCTGAATTGCCTCCACCGAGGGCTGCTGTGCATACGCAGGCGTGGGAGCCACGGGCTCAAAAGGCTGTTGGAGCGGTGATTCGGCGGTGAAACTCGGTTCAACGAGTGTCACCACGGTCTTACTGCCAGCGACCTCGGCCAGATTCTCGTTTCGCGAGGGCAAGTCTGGCGCCGAGGCGTGCTCGTCGCGAGACTTTTGGGCTCTTCCGTTTCTAGGTGCAGGCCGCTCCAATGTAGTAGGCATACGCCGTTGTGCCGTCCACCGGGTAGAGCAGTCTGCACCTAGAAACGGAAGAGCTGACTTTTGTTCTGATGCGACGCTTGTATGTTCGGGCGGTTGAGGCTCGGCACCGCTATCGAACAAGGAGCGAACACCCGTACCTGGGAAAGCCAACTCCCGAGGCAGCGTGACCGGAGCGGCGCTAATGCTAACGGCTACGCCAATGGCCAATGCAACCCCGGCCGCCGCAAAGGTACCCAAAAGGATGATACTATGGAACTTGCTCATCGGTCTTCCATGACGCTCAAACGGTTTTACCGGCATCTAGGGCCGTGTGCCCGTTTCCGGAGCCCCAGCCCTTGCCGCTGGCCGCGGCATGTTAGCCGGAAGTGGGATATTTAGTTCGTACCGCATTCCATCGCGAGTGAGAACAACCCCACCAGGATGAATCTCCGTAAGACGAAAGGTGTACGCCTCGTTGTCCTTATGGAGGAGAACCTGCTCGCCTAAAAAATACGTGCGCCCACTGATCATTGCCGTGCCGCCGGTCGGACTCGCAATCACGGCGGTAATCGTTGCTCCAGCATCCCGCGGGCTGATCTTGGCCGGAACAGGCGCCACCTCGGGCGCGGCCTCCTCGGCGTTCACCGCCATCCTATCTTCCGGTGACACGCTGGGACGAAAAGGGTCGCGCCTGGCAGCTTGCACTAGGCCAACCGACCGCTCATCGCCCGGAGGCAATGGCACGGTCCCCGGATTCTCGAATGCCACTTCCACGGAGCTAGTTCGCGGGTCTTGCTCCATCCATTGCACAATCTGCGTCCAGGGAACGGCAGGCACTGCCGGCGTGGCTTCGGCTGGCGGCACCGAGACACTAGTGGGCACAAAGCCGGGAACCGGCATGGCGCTAGGCTCCCGTGCCACGGTTGCAGCCGCACTTGGCTCCTTGGGAGAAACCCAGCCCCATACGAGTGGCACCCAAAACCACATCGCCACAACGCAAAGCCCCCCCAGCACCGCTGCCTTCGCTGGATGTGCGGTCACCTCGCGTTTCAGTTTTTTCTTTATCTTGCCCAGATTCACGTTCATTGGATGTGTTCGGATGCACCTCGTACACCAAAGCACGGTTCCCCAAGGTTATCGGCTAATTGGACTTCTCTGCGTAATCCGATTTATCTTGATTATCGGCAAAGATTGCCAAGTCAATCCAGCACTGGATATTTTCTCCGGATGATGCCATCTTCTCCAGTTGCAGTTTTCTTACCCAGATGTCCGCGGGAATGCTCTCCAGGCTGTGAAGCAGCGAGCACACCTGGAAGAAGCTGCCCATGCACCCCACCGAAAGTGGCATTATGCTGACATACTGTTTGGCTTCGAGTGGCTGAGGGTCGAACCGGATGATATGCACGCCCGAGTCCCGCTCAACGCGGTGAATCTTGGCGAACAGGTTGGAAATGTGGGCGACGCTTGGAGCACGTGCTAGCCTCTGGTTCCGATAGTGCCTTGCCGCTTGGAGTTCCTTCTCGCCGGCCGCCAGGGCCGTGCCCACGGATGCTGTATATGTAAGGTACTCCTGCTTCTCTCGGAGTTGCGATCGGAGTTCCGCCGCCGTCCTCTGGCAGGGCAGAAACACGAACACCAGATACGCGACGGCGCCGGCTGCCAGCGGTAGGATAACCATCCAATTTGTGCGTTGGCTATGGTTGCTTGTCATCTGTCGCTTCCACGGTGCCCAGCCGCTCTCGCGGCTTGGCATATTGGGTTGAGGATGCTGTTGATTGATGTTCACCCCATCAACGATGGACGACGGCTTTGTGGTCGGGGCCGGCAGGTCCTCCCGGCAGGCCGTACCCCGGTTGCACAACGATGGTGGCATCGAACTTTGGAGGATCGCCGGCCCCGCCAACGGCACTTTCAATGGATTCCAGTTCCGTTTTTTGAAATAGGGGGTTGCGCGCTAGTTCGCCAAGGTATCGATGCAGAGCCTCGCCATCGGTGGTTGTGCCCGAAAGGCGGATGACGGTTTCCAGAGCGTCGACCTTTTGGCGCAACTCCGCCAAATCGTGTTCGGCCGGTTTATCCGATGAAGGCTCGCTTTCGGCGGTGGTCCGAGGCGGCCGTTGCTCGGAGCCCTTCCGCGCAAGAATCGCCTCCCCAGAGATCTCCAACTTGGCCAGCACAACCTCGCCGGGAAGCGGCGCCAACAATGCCTGGAGTAATTGGGTGCGAGGCCAGGGATGACGC
Organism: uncultured Planctomycetaceae bacterium; assembly: GCA_964487655.1. Taxonomy (GTDB): domain Bacteria; phylum Planctomycetota; class Planctomycetia; order Pirellulales; family Thermoguttaceae; genus PWXP01. The sequence continues at coordinate 14,987 of CAZASB010000022.1, read as the reverse complement.
AAATAGGTCAGCAAGGCCGCTTCGGCGCGCATGGCGCGAAGTTCATCCTGGATCGAATCTAGCTTCGCTCGCTGGGCAACCGCCCGTTCATGCCGCGGTTCTATTTGCTCCAATTCGGCCCGCAATCGCCGACGCTCCCGGTACTGCCCCAAGGCGGCAAACGCCATCAGCCCAACGAACGCCACCACGACAATGGCCTGCCATGGCTTCGACCGTTGTCGCGCCTGCCGGCGATGATACTGGGCTGGAAGAAAGTCGATGTCGAGCATGGCCCGGTTTCCGTCGTAAGTACTGACTGGTTCCTAGTTTAATCCCTTTAGTGCAAGGCCCGCGGCAACATCCCACTGTCCAATCCGGCCCGCCATGGCGGTGGGACTGAAACTCCGCATCGGGTTTCCAAGATCGCAAGGGAGCCCGAGTCGCGCGGCAACCCATTCTTGCAGCATGTCACTTGCCTCGCCACCGCTGAGCACAACCTGCGAAATGGGCTGCCCGCGAAACGTGACACTGTAGTATCGAACGCACATGGAGAGTTCGCCAGCCAGGCGGTCGAGGGCCGGGCGCAGCGCCTCGGCGACGCTGCGAGTCACTTCCGGATCACGCTGGTCGGCGCGTCGGTCTCCATTGTGGCGGCGCAAGGCGGCCGCCTCGGCCGGCGGCATCTTCAGATAGCGAGCCACGGCCTCGTCCATGTGCTGGCCGGCGCAGTCGATGTACTTGATGAACATCGCGTGCGAACCTCGCGCTATTACGACGGCCGTGGTGGCGCCGCCAACGTGGACGAACATACGCTGCTGCTGCTGGTCGTCGTCCCGCCGATACTGCTTCATATAGCAGCGTAGCAGGGCACTTGGTTCCACGTCGATGGCCACGGGAGTCAGCCCGCTCCGCTCCGCCACGTCGAGCAGTCGATCGATTACCGGTCGGCGGCACGCCAGCAGGATGACCTCGCGCCTCGCCACCCCACCCTGGCGAACATCGGCCGCCTCGACGAAACGGACCTCAGCCTCCTGGCTGGGGAACGGTAGCCGACCGGCGGCCTCGCACTGGACAACTCGTTGAAGTTCATCGCCGCTTGCCTGGTTCACCCGCACGTTCTGGACGAACAGATCCCGGGCCCCCAGGCAGAACACGGCCCGCCGACCGCGAAAGCCATGCCCTTCGCGTGCCCGCCGCAAGGCCTCGGCAAGCAGGTCGGCGTCATCCGGTTTGCCTTCGGCAGGCAAGTCCCAACGTGCCGCGTCAATGACATTGGCGCCCACGGCGTCAAACTGAATGAGCTTGACGGAACGGCTGCCGATGTGGACCCCAATGGGACTCGTGCGGGGTTTGAAAAGGCTTACCATAGTGGATGTTCTCGGGTTTCGCGGTAGGTCGTCAAGGGTTGCCGACAACCGGTTTTGGTTCAAAGGTTTGCGGTCACCAGCCATTGCGGGGGAGCGCTTTCGGTCGTATTGCCAATCTCGGCGAGTCCGGTGATGGGGTGGATTATCAGCAGGATGTAGCGCGAGCGGGAATCGCTACCGGCACGAAGCCAGATAATCGTCCACGTCGCGTCGGTCGTCTCGCCAAGCGGCCCGAACTCTACGTCCGAAGTCGTGGCCACAAACCAGTTGAACTCGGCCACGGCCGCAAGGCGCACTTCACCGCCGACATGCGGCAACTCGTCCAGGTCGACCACCATCTGCCGCTGGGAACCACTTTCCCGGCTGAATGGCGACTCCGGCAACAGGTCGAGACTCCTATTACTACCGCTGTGTTCCAAGGTGTAGCGGTTCTCCTTCACGTCGAACACAACACGGTACCGACTATTGTTCGTCACCGCCAGGCTGCGAGCATAGGCCAGATCGGTCGCCAGGATGCGGGCCGTCGCACGAAGCTGATCGTTAAGACTTGGCTCGAAACTCGGCAGAACCATCGCCGCCAGGATCCCGACCAGCGCAATCACCATGAGCAGCTCAATGAGCGTGAACCCGTCGTTCTGGCGGCTGGCGTATCGCATGGTTGGACCGAATGTAGTGCCACCTGGCCGTCTTTCCTCCCGTTCGAACCCCTTCCGGCTGTACTGCTCGGCGACGACCTAGGGACGGATGGCATCCTCGACAACAACAACTCGCAGCTTCCCGCTGCTCAATAACTCGTTTTGTTCCTTCAGTAGTTCGCGTATCTTCTGCAACTCGCCGAGCATGTCCGCGCGCTGCTGAATCGGATTGGCAATCTGGTCGGGCCCGCTCGACTGGGCGGCAATGCCCGGCTGATACAAGCTTAGCACGCAGTAACACAGCACATTCGCCATAATCAGCAAAGTCCAAGCAGCAGGGCGTCGCATGATCGCTCTCCTTACGGGTTCATGGTCCACCGCACGACGTTCCAGCGCAAGCCGTCGTCATCGGCGTGCGGTACGTAAATCGGCTGGGTTGGATGGTAGTAGTGGTATCGAATGGAACGCGTGTCGGGCACAATGGTGATCTGGGGTTTGATATCCAGGTCCGTGAGAGAAAGCAAGGCGGGAAACCATTGAATTCCCTCGGAACGCTGCAACCAGAACAGACTCCATACGAAATTCCACCAAAATTTTGAGCTATTCCAGGACGTACGATGGCCGACAATCAGGTTTCCGCACGCGATGTGTCCTTCGAGGCTCAACGACATCTGATTCTGCTGGGTCGTTGTGACGTTGAAGTCATCTCGCGCCATCACCAGCCCCTTCAGGACGGCTTCTGTCCCGTTGCCGAAGCTGATATCGCCGGCGCTAACCAACACCGGAAGCTGGACCGGATCACTCGCGCCATCCAGCGGCGGCAAGTCCATTGGTTCCAGGCGGATGTCGTTCCCCTGGACGACAATGTCGGATGAGCCGTCGCCTCGCGTGAATAACGAGCCTCGTATCGTGGCCCCATCTCGGATTTGCACACTGCGGGAACGCGAGAACAGCCCGGCGGGATTGGTCATTATGTTGGGCGCCAACTCGATATTCGCAAGATTTGCGCTGACGGTTTCAATATCGTAGACCTTGCCACCGGGAAATAGCTGGTAGCTCATCACTGCATCGTTGCTTTGCCAGACGAAGGTGGAAGCCGAGGTTGTGTCGATCGTATTCACCTGGAGGGCCGTGTCGATCAGCGCGTATGCCTGAGCGTCCTGCTCGTCAAACCGGAAGTACACCGGGCCCGTAAAGGGGCGCCAATCCGCGTGACCAGCCTTGCGCATATCATTCAGACCAAGGTAATACCACCACTGTTGCTCCTCAGTCCACTCCAGGGCATCGTCCAGTTTCATCCGGCTGCGCAATCGTACGGACCCTTCAATGCGGAAGGGAACGCACAGGGAGCAGGTTCCGCTGCGCCATTGACATACGGTATGGTCGGTCAGCTCGTCAAGACCCGCGACCGGCGTGGAAAGGGCCCTGGGGATCAATTCCACCACGGCCTGGGCGTGGTGGGTCGCGATAACCGTTGGATGGATGGGGTCGGCGGCGTATCCCGTGGCGTTGAGCGTAACTCGATACGGGTAACGGTCGTAGTCGGCATGGCCCGCTTCAAGCTCATCGTCGCCGGCGACAAACTCCACCGTGAAGTTCTCGTGGGAACTCAACCGGCCGATCAAGGTCGTATCAACCCCCCGCCACGCGACGGAATGCATTGTTTTCAACGCCGTGGCAAGCCCGGAAGCGGCTGCCGAACGAGCCGAAACGCAGAACGTCGCATTGCGTTGGATGCGAGCGTTCACGCTCTGCGTGCGGATAGACGCGTAGGAGAGGCTGAGCGTTACGGCAATCAACAACAACACGATCAGCACGGAGAACCCACGCCGAGGCTCGGGAACTTGAAGACGCACGCAATTTTTGGGGTGTTGTAATTTCATCGCTCAAGCGGATAGACCAGGGCGGCCGCTCCGAAGAACGGCACGGCAGTATGGGTATTCTCGTTCGCGACAATCGGAGTAGCGCCCGGCATCAACTGGAGTTCGATTTGTAGCGATACCTGGCGCAGCCCCGTCTTGGACCCGAACACCTCCCGCACCCAGGGCAGGTCGGCCCAATCGACCGTGCCGTCCTTGTATGCGGCCCACTCGGCCTCGGAGGGTCTGAGTCGCGCGATAAACCGCAGGGCGCCACGCCATTGCGTGTTCCCGCTGCCGCCTGGCGCGGAACACGTTCTCAGCAACGACGTGAGCACATACGACTGCGAGCGCGTACCGCCACGGATGGTGTTCAGTTCGGAACGCCACTGTGCCAGGTTTGCGATCTCCGGAACCGCGCGGCTGTCGTTCGGCACGGTGATTTCGAGCAATTGATTTGGGGCGTTCAAGCTTGGCGAATAGATGACCAGTTCGTTGAATCGCGGCAATCCGTCAGGATCGGACGCTGATCCGCTCGGATGCCAGATCACGAGCGTCTCGGGGAATTCCCAACTCCCCACAATACTTGGGACCACGAGAAACCCGGGGAATTGCTCGCTCGCGGTCGCCTCCTCCACGTGCCTTTCAATTCGATCCAGCACGATTCGGGCGTGCTGCGTGGCAAGTCCATGCCCCTCGGTATACTCAAACGCCAACTGCACGCCATGGGCCAACGCGCCCAATGAACCGATCACCATGGCCATGATCGACATGGCAATGAGCAGTTCAATCAGGGTCAGCCCGCTCCGGCAGGCAGACCCCGCCGTCGAATCAGTCAATCGGTTCATAGGGCGGCACATGGGTAACGACGCGTCGTAAACATGCCATTTCACGGGCGGCACGGCCTGGAGGGGTATACGAAACGCGAACCTCCACAACGCGATAGTCGCTAGTACTTCCGGTTGTAAGATTCGCGGTGAAATCACTCGGCGCGACGGGGTATACATGGACCTCGCGCACATAGTGGTCGAGCAAACCTTCGGGCGTCCGAAAGTTCTGGTGGCGTTGTCCTCCCTTGCCATCCTCCGTTCCAAGCGGGATCTTCCAACGATCCACGGGTGGCTCGTTCCGGAGGCCGTTGTAGTCCTGGACCTCTTGGATGGAGCTAGCGCCCGACACGTCATCCATCAACTGCTGTGCGAGGCCCAGGGCAATCGTTTGCCGCATCGCCTCTTCGGCGCTCTGGAGGGAAGAGGTAGTGCCGAGCAAAAGGACACTGCCGGCCAAGGCGGTCATGGAGATTGCCACGAGGGCTTCCACGAGCGTGAACCCTTTGACGGCAGACGGTGTAGGACGATACGCGTGCATGTTCATGCGTGGCTGGTACAACACGGCGTTCCAGGCGCCGAGGGGATGGCACTGTCGTAGCGAACGCATTGCGACGCTCGGGTGGATGGCAGGTTCCTCCGGCAATGGCTCTTTCGCAGGAGCAGCGCAAAGCCACCGGAGAAAAAAGTGGCGCGGCGGGATCCCCTCGGGCATCCAGCCTCCCCGCCGCGCCGTGGACCCGCGCCCCTCCCCAAGGCACAAGTCCACGAAAACATAGGTCGGCCCGTGGCGGAGTCAAATGCCCCGAAGCGGCCGATTTGGGCTCTTCCTGGGCTGGCGAAAGAACCAGCCGCTTTCACAGGCGGAAGCGGAAGGGCGCAAGCCCTCCGGTCGTAGCGTGTGAGTTAAGACGAACCGGACGGCTTGCGCCGTGCCGCTGTCGGTCCTTGCGTGCGTTCGCGTGGCTTGTCTTCTGGGAGCGATTGGCGATAATGGCGACCGCTCCTTTACGGGATGGGTCGTATTCTGAAAACGCATGGCTGGTTCTGCAGAAAGCACGCATTATGGGATTTGGTGCATTAGACGCCTTCGTTTTTCTTGCTTTTGTGGCTGGTGTGATCGCCCTGGGACTGATCAAGAGCAAGAGTAAAGAAGAGAAGAACGAAGAAGACTACTTTCTGGCCGGACGCGGCCTGACCTGGTGGCTGGTGGGCTTCTCCCTGATTGCGGCCAACATTTCGACGGAACAGTTTGTGGGCATGACGGGCAAGGCGGCGGACTGGCTGGGCATGGCCATCGCGAGTTACGAATGGATGGCCGCGATTACCCTGGTCGTGGTGGCGTTTGTCTTCTTGCCCACCTTTCTCAAGAGCGGCATTTATACCATTCCGGAATTCCTGGAATATCGCTACAACCCGTTCGCTCGCACCGTCATGGCGTTGAGCACCCTGATCATCCTGGTGGGCGTACCAACTGCCTCGGTCATCTTTTCGGGCGCCAAGGTCATCAGCGTATTCTTTCAGGACGTCGCCTTCTTGGGACTCGACCTGGGCAACATCACGGTGGATTGCTGGATCATCGGTTGCTTGGCCGCTGGGTACGTCTTTGCCGGTGGCCTGAAGGCATGTGCGTGGGCCGATTTGATTCAGGGCTCCGCCTTGATTGTGGGAGGCGGCATTATCGCCTACTTGGCCTTGAACGCGCTGGGCAATGCGGATCCTTCGGTCCTCGTGCAGACCGCGGTCAACAGCGACGTCAGTCTCGAGCGGATTACTCAGGGTGGCGCCATTGAACGCTTCATTGAGCTTAACCGGGCCGCCCTGCCCGAGGGTAAACTGCACATGGTTCGACCGATGAGCGATCCGGAAATCCCATGGCCTGCCTTGCTGGTCGGGCTCTGGATTCCCAATTTCTTCTACTGGGGCCTGAACCAGTACATCACCCAGCGGACCTTGGGCTCCAAGAGTCTCAGCGAAGGGCAACGCGGCGTGGTCTTTGCCGCCCTGCTGAAACTCGTGATTCCGTTTGTGGTGGTCATTCCCGGAATCATGGCGTTCAACCTCTTCAGCGATGATCTGCGACAACAGGCCGAGCGCAAGAACGAAAGCGCGATCACGGACTTCCAAGCCGGCGCCGCCGTGGTCTTCCCCTTCAATGGACAATTTGCCGAGGTCAATCCCGAACTGGCCAGTCGGATTCTTCAGCACAATGCGAACCTCGTGGGACGGACCGCGAACGCCGAAGGGGCACCTGGCGACATGGCGGCCGCCAATGACACGCTGGTCAGTGCCGCCACAAAGCAAGGCGTCACGGTCCACGATATCGCAATGGTCGGCTACGATTACGATGCCGCCTTCCCCACGCTGCTGAAGAACCTGTTGCCCGGCGGCAAGGGACTGATGGGCTTCGTACTGGCGGCCATCTTCGGCGCGGTGGTCAGTTCCTTGGCATCCATGCTGAACTCGGCATCCACCATCTTCGCGATGGACATCTACGGCAAGTTCCGTGCTCGGCGCGGCGGAGCCGGACATCATGAACTGGTGACCGTTGGCCGGGTGTGCGTGGTGGTCTTCGTCCTGATTGCCATGCTGATCGCGCCGAGCCTGGGAAGTCCCAAGTTCGGCGGCATCTTCACCTTCATTCAGGAGTTTCAAGGCTTCATCAGCCCGGGGATTCTGGCCATCTTCATCTTTGGCGTATTGATTCCCAAGGCGCCCCGTTCCGTGGGAACCGTTGGCCTGGTCCTCAATCCGATCCTCTATGGCGTACTCAAGATGGCGGCCCCTCAAATCGCCTTCCTCAATCGCATGGCCATTTGTTTTGGCGTCGTCCTCACGGTCCTGACCATTATGACCCTTCTCAAGCCGCTGCGCGAACCCGTGGCGTTGCCCATCAATGAGAAGATGGACATGCGAACGGACAAGGGCACCAAGATCTTTGGCCTGATTGTCGTGGCCTTGACCATCGCGCTGTATGTGATCTTCTGGTAGCATTGGAGTGGATAGGGGCATTTTATGGCGAGCATTGGGAACGATAGCCATGCATTCGACGTACTGAAGCAACGAGCCCAAGAACAGGGCTTGAACATCGATGGCGGCACGGTCCGGCGCACCTCCTCGCGGTTTTGCCTCGGCGTGGAACACGGTGACTACAATGGCACCGAACTGTTCGGCGTGGGCACGGATCGTTTCATCTGGGTGGCGTACAAATCCAATGGCACGGACAAGGTGCGAATTTACAGCGGCAACTTTCCGGACGACGGTCTGATCCATTTCACTTTGGGCCAAGTTCCGCCCCCGCGCTCGACCGAAGTGGCAGACACATGGGCACGCTTCCCCTACGGCGTGGACTTCATCCTGCAGCGTGCAGGCTACAAGCTCACCCGGGGTTTTGACGCGGTGGTCTACGGCAACATCCCCGGCGGCGGCATGAGCCGCTCGGCCTCGTTGACCATCAATCTGATCCTATCCTTGCTGGAGGTCAACGACCTCCGTGTCGACAACGAAATGGCCATCATCGACCTAGCCCAGGCCGTCGAAAACGAGTACATCGGTTCACCCTGCGGCCAGCTCGATCAGATCATGATCTACTTCGCCAAGGAAGGCATGGGAACCCACTACAACCCCAAAGACCGTTCGGTCAAGTACGTGCCGTTGGGACAAGGGGCGACGGACTTTCGCATTGTATGCCTGGATACCGGAACCATCCGTCCTGGCTTGGAAAAGTCGTCCTACAAGATCCGACGGACCCAGTGTGAACAACTGGTCGAACTCCTCCAGCAAACCGGATATAAAATCACCTGCTTGGCCGACATCCGGGATGAGGCCCTCTATCAGGAGATTCTTGCGCGATTCTCTGCGTCCCATTCGGACCTGTGCGACCGCATGACCTACGTCCATGGCGCGCAGAAACGCTTTTACAAGATGCTCGACGCATGGAAGGCCGGCGATATCGACGTTGTGGGCGCCATTTTTCGTGAAGACGGCCTGGGCCTACGGGATGAATATGTGATCTCCGGCCCGGAACTCGAGACCATGTGCGACATCGTGCGGTCCATTCCAGGCGTGCTGGGAGAACGCATGCTTGGTGGGGGTGACAAAGGGGCCTCCGGCGCCTTGGTCAAGGCGGAGGCCGTTGACGCGGTGAAGGCCGCGGTAGCAATCGCCTATCCCCGCAGCCGGCCTGATTATGCAGACAAGTATGCGGTCCACGACTGCAAGATGGTCGACGGCGTCAAGGTCTTTAAGGACAAGATCTGATCTTCGTGCAATGACGTATCATTCGGTTGAACCGGTTACCGCCGGCAATTGGGAGAGCGGAGGCCCAATCCGCACGTGCCGGTACTTGACCACGCTGCTGTGATTCTGAATGCCCAGGAAACCGGAAAGCGAGCGTAGCCCAAGCAATGGATACTTCTCGACCGGGGCGTCGACCACAACCACTCCGTTGTGCATCGTAGTCACGTGCTGCCCCCGGCAGTTGATTTCCAGAGTGTTCCATTCACCTGCCGGTCGCGATACTCGCGGGTTTGCGGCACCAATGTCGTAGACCGACGCGGAATACTGGTAGTCCATCAAGTTCTTGTAGCATTCCGCGGCATCGTCCAAGATTTGCACTTCGAATCCGGCTGGCGGTTGAGACTCGTTGTCGCGGTGGTGCTTCCCGTCCATTGGCACGCGCACATAGATGCCGCTGTTGCCACCCGGCGCCAACTCGTACTCCAAACGCAAGTTGAAGTCGCCGTATTCGTTCGCGCTCCGAAGCCAAGGTCCCCTCGCTCCGGTGCATTGCAACAGCCCATCCTCCGCTTTCCAACACATTTCCGCCGGTTTGCCCACGCCTTCCCAGCCCGTCAGGTCGATCCCGTTGAAAAGACTCACGGTATCGAACTCCGTAATGCTGATATTTCGGACGTGAAATTGTCCTCCCTTGGGCGCCTCGACCTGAAGGCCGATATAGCCGGCCGGAACCGTCAGGCCGCCGACACTGTAGGCCGGCTTGCCGTTGATAACAAGCGTTACCTGCGAGTCGATCACCGTGATGTCGAACTCGTTCCACTCGCCCGCGAGGCGGATCAGGCCGGTACTCTCCGCGCCGGGCAGGTTGCCGATGTTCCCTTCCATGCCTTCGAGCAAGTTGATCTGGAACGACTTCTTGGGAAACGGCTTCCCGCCCCTTTCCGTGCGAATATAGATACCGGCGTCGTGTTTTTCAGCCTGGAGGGCCTTCCACTCCACGTGCAGTTTGAAGTTCGCATACGTATGGTCGGAACGCAGCCAGCCGTTCCCCGATTTCAGCACAAGCATTCCGTTCTCAACCGTCACTTCACAATCGTTCTCGATCGTCCAGCCGTGCAGACTCTTGCCATCGAAGAGCGACATGGTGTAGCCCGACTCGCCATCAGCGGCGCCGACGGAAACGACACACACGGCAAGAAGGGACACGGCGGTGAGTACAACGCGCGACCACGGCGACAATGCGGGCAGCTTCGGCATGATGGATTCCTCAAAGGGCAACGACGGATGACATCCCCATAGCCGCGAGTCTAGCGAGGGCCGCGACGGAAGTCAAGAATGTTCGCGCTTTATTTCGTCGGGTGTCGCAAGGTATCGTACCGCCAATGCAGTGATGTCGTCGGACTGTTCGGCCCCCGCGGCGTGTGTGTGAACGATCTGACGCAACGCCTCAACCAGATCACGGGCGGAATCCTCCCGATGTTGCCGGGCGAAGTCGAGCAACCTCTTGTTGCCAAACAGGACATCAGAGGGGTCCATCGCCTCCGTTATGCCGTCGGTATACAGCAAGAGAAGGTCCCCGGGAGCAAGTCGCGCACTGTGGTTGTGATATGCAATCCCGGGACAAATGCCAACCGGCGGACACGGTGCGGGAGTGAGCCACTCGAGCAATCCGGTTCCTCGCAACAGCAACGGCGGGTTATGCCCCGCGCTGGAGTAGATCATGTCGCCCGTCTTCAGATGGATCATGCCGCAGAACATCGTAATAAACATGCATGCGTCATTATCCTCCGACAACTCGGCATTGACGTGGGCGAGAGCCAAGGCCGGATCTCGCAGTGAGTACAACGTCGACTTCAGGAGCGTCTTGCCCACGGCCATCAACAGCGAGGCTGGTATCCCCTTGCCGGAAACGTCGCCGATGGCAACGTACAAATGCTCGTCGTCCAGCAGCCCGAAGTCGTACAGGTCGCCTCCGACCTCGCGTGCGGGAACCAGCACGGCATACAGATCGATATCGGCCCGATCTGGAAACGGTGGAAACAACTTGGGCACAATACTCAGTTGAATTGCCCGGGCAATCGACAGTTCGCTCGCAATCTTTTCCTTGGCGGCCGTGGTGGCGGTCAAGTCGGCAATGTATTGCCGCAGGTCGCTTCTCATGCGATCAAAGACGCCGGTCAGTTGGCCCACTTCGTCATCGGAATGCGACACCGGAAGCGGCGCGTCGAAATCTCCCGCGGCAAGCCGGTTCGCCGCATCCGCCAGCCGCCGAACTGGCCTGACAACCGACCAAGCAATGCCCACGGCTGGTACGAGCAACAACGCCAAGCCAGCCACTCCGAGCGTCATGCTGACCCGGTTGAGTTGAATCAACGGGGCCAGCACCTCTGCCTCCGAACGGATCACACCCAGGGCCCACCCGGTGCATGGCACGTTCTCGTGGAAAACGTAGGCCCACTCCTTGCCATGCGGCTGCCGGTAACGTAGCCAACCCGGCTGGCCGCCTAGCAGAGAACGTCCGAGATGGCGGAATGTCTCGGCGCTCTCCGGATCGTCTTGAGCATCAGCCAAACTAAACACCGTCTCCACCATCTCCAATTCATCCTGCGGGTGAGATATGAAGGTCCCTTTTCCCGACAGCAATAGGGCAAAGCTGCCCTCTTCGAGCGGCAATGCGTCAATCAGGGATCGTATACCGTCCAATGAAAGATCGCAGGTAACCACGCCAATCGTCTTGCCGTCGCAAACCATGGGCACAGAGTAGGTGACCATGGCGGTACTCGCTTGCTTGTCCAAGTAGGGCTCAGTCCAAACCGGGGCTTGCTTCTCGGCAGGCAGGCGAAACCAGTCTTGACGGTAATCCTCTTCGGGAGTAGGGCGATCGTCAACGGCTACGGTGTCTCCGTTTCGCCAGCCGTACAGGATGTCGAAGTCGCTCTGCTCTGCTTCCGACTTGCTCAGCGCGACTGCCATGCCAAAAAGAGCTGGCCGGGCCTCCAACGTACGCCGAATCAGATCCGTGGTTTCGCGACGGTTGAGCCGTCCGTCCTCAAGAAAAAGGGCATTTTGTAGGACGATCGCTTCCGCCCGACCAAACGAGGACTCGATCTGTTGGACTACTGCCCGCGTGAGCGTCTCGCCGTGATCCACCGCGCCACTCACCACGCGGCGTCGCTGCGAGATATAGCTGAAACCCTCGACCAGCAACAGCACCAAGCCGGCCCCCACGAGGATCAACGCAATCATTCGGCAGGTAAGAGACCCTCGGCAAGGATTCATTCCGGCTCCTTATGACCAGTAAGTCGAGGTCGTTGCCTCACGACTCTCTGGCAAGGGACATCGCCAGGGCTTCGGTGGCGGCCACGGTCAAGATAAACAGCAGGCCGCTGATTTCAAACACTTCGCGCACGCTATTGTGCAGTTCGCACAACACCATTTTACCGTTTTCGCGGGCAACACGTTTTCCGGTTGCCACGAGGACGCGTAGCCCGGCGCTGCTAATATACTCCAGCCCGGCAAGATTTATCACCAAACGTGACGCACCTTCGTCAACGGCCCGATTCAGGGCAGCTTCCGCTTCCGGTGCCGTAAGGGCGTCGAGCCGCCCGGTGATAACCATGGTGTGAACTCCCTGATCAACCCGCATCTCAATCTTCATGGCGACCGTCCAATGGCATGGTGGTTGTAGAAGACTCCGACTCTAACACCGCTAGCAGACAAGGTCAACCGGCACTGGATCACTCCCCATCAGGGTTAAATCAGACTGTGTGCAATCGTGCTCGTCATTGCATTCTGGTCCGTGTTTTAGAGAGAATATATGGTCAACGTGGTCATAATCTATGGTTTTACACGTTCGTCAGCGTTAGAACGGCGTAGTCGTGGAAGCCGGGCAGGGTGATGCGGTGCAGGCCGCCGGCCTGCTCGGTCGGGGTGAGGCAAGCGGGGGCGACGTCTTCCATGGGGACGGCGAAGGTGCAATCGAAGGAATCGAACAGTTCGGAGCGGATATCGATGCGCACGCCCGCGGCGACGGGCGTCGAAGCATAGTTGAGCAAATGCACGGTCGCCTGACGCTCGCCGCGTTTTACCTCCACGAAGACCGTCTCGGGCGCTGCGACGTTGAGGGGCGATGTCCACAGCTTTTCGACGTTGGCCAGCAGGCGGCGGCCGTCGTCGTCGGGGGCTGCGACGCGAATGGTCCAGCCGTCGCCGCGCACGGGCGACGTGTCGACCGAATCGCACAGGATTGCGCTCTTGCACCCGGCCAACGCGGTCAACGGATTCTCGCGACGCTGGCGATACCACTCGTTGTACTGACCCGATTGCCCCGTAACGATCAGCCGCCGCCCGCCTTCGGCAAACCGGATTAAGGCGGCCAGCTCGGCGTCGGAAAGGCACGTCTGATCGCACACCAGCAGCAGTTCACAGTCGGCTGGCGATTGCAGTTCCTTCCCGGCCTCGGTCGGCAGCAACCCGAAGGGAACGTGATGACGCAGCAGGATTTCCTCGACCGCGAGCAAGGCCCGATGCGAACGCTCGGAAAACATCTCCGATTCCCGCGAGTAGAGCAGGCGCACGGGTGCGTAGCTCGGCAGCTCCAGCCCCGCGCGTCCGGCCTGAATGGCCTCGTTGAACTGCTTCAGCAGCGGGCGGCGGAACTCGACCAGCTCGCGAGAGACCATGTTCGGATCGGCCCGCAGCACCGTTCGATCGATGGGAATACCGCCGAAGACCGCGTTCTCCATGAGGTTTAGTACGTACTTCGATTCCGCGTCGCGGGAGATGCCGGCGTCGCTGTCGCTCAAGGCCAGGATGTGCGTATCGAGGGCCTGGGCCAGCTTCATCTCGCGAACGCGGTTGATAATGCAGCCGTCGCGCAGCCCGGGTTCGTTGCCCGATTGCGAGACGAACAGGTCGAAGCAATTCTGCAGGTCGGTGGTGACCAGCGCAACGCTGCCGGCCATATCGGCTCGGCGGATGGCCGCGATGTTGCCGCTCATGATGGCCGATGGCTTGCACGCCTTGCCCACCTCGTACAGTCGGCGGAACAGGCCGGTGAGCCGCTCGCAACGGAAGGTCAGCCATCGCTGGGCGATCGGGTCGCGCAGTTCGCCGTACTTCGAGGGCGGAGGAGGAAGCACGTGCTCCACGGTGGGAATGCCGAAAACCTGTTCCGGGTTCGACTCGCGAGCAAGATACTCGCGAAACAGGGCGACGCAGCGAGGGCAGTAGCAGGCCGGCGCGAAGCAGTTATCGAACATGATGCCGTCGAACCCGCCCTCGGTCAGCGCGATTCGCACCATCCTAGCCAGGTACGGCTCGAAGCCGGGCGCATTGATGCATGGCAGCCAACGGAAGTAGTTGTTGAAGTAAGTTCGTTTGCGGCCATTCTCGTCAATCGCGACCCAGTCGGCCAGATCGGGGATCTCGGCCTGCATCGTCTCGTAGTAGAGCGTCGAGAACTGGACGTACGCCAAGGTTCGAACGCGGTGTTTATGGCAGTTCGCGACGAAACGCTTGACGTTGGGAAAATCCTTCGATTCAAACTGCCAGCCCATGCCCTTGTAGAACCGGCTGTGGACGATGTTCAGCCCGAGTTCCTGCATGAGTTGAGGGCAATCCTCGCTATCGAACCAGTGGTGCCATTCGTCGAGCCAGAGCGAGTTGCCCACGATCCCGCCCGTCGACGGATTGCCGATTCGCCGGTACATGGAAATCGGCTCGTGGTTGCCGAACGTCCAGCGGCAATCGAGCGGATTGAGGTCGACCCGTGTCTTGGAGCCGGCCTGGAACGTGGCGAGTTCACCGGCAGCATGGTTGTTCCACAGACGACCGGCTATCAGGCCGGCGCCGGCCACTCGGAGGAAATCGCGTCGGATCAGGCGGGTTGTGTCGGGCATGGCTGGCTCCGGGAAAAGGCAGGCAATCAGCATGGATTATCCACGACAACACCGGGAAGTGCAACCTTGCACTCGGCAAGGAGGCCACGTTTACCTCGGCTCAATTCGGAACAAGTCGATCTGCTGCAAGGCGACCGGCAGATTGAAATATACCCAGTGTAGAACAATTGTCCCAATTGTT
>CAZASB010000021.1:0-26966 GCA_964487655.1 uncultured Planctomycetaceae bacterium | reverse complement strand
CGTGATGCCACCGGGAGCGATTGGCAGCCTGCAACTCCAGCGTGGCGGCCCATTGTCCGGATACTTCCAACCGGTAGAAATCAAGGCCCCCGCGGGGGCCTTGATTTCGCCGGCCACCAATGGATACTTTGAACCGGGCATGTCCTCGCCGCGGATTTTCGGCATGCTCATCGGCAGCGTGTACCGTCTGAAGGTAACGAACATTGTGGGAGCCGACGGGTTGGAGGTCTTTCCGACCATCGAAGTCATTGACCGCACCTATCCGCCACGAGGCCAGGAACTGAGGTTCCCGATCCCCATTGACCTGACGATGGATGATCTTCGCATTGCGCTGACCGGGAAGTTTGTGACTCGGATCATCTATCTGGAAGATCCGCGAAACGCTCTACCGTCTCCAGAGGATCCCAGCCAACAGAACTGGTTCGAGGCGGCCCCCGGTCGCGATCCGCTTGCCCAAGCCGATGCGCTCGGGCGGCCGGTAGCCATCCTCCGCATGGGTGGTCGATGGCCGACAAATCCGGCAGAAATCGATCAGCAGTTTCTGTTCGGCTGTCCGCCGCTGATGCAATTTACATCTCCACCCCAAACATTCCAGCCGCTGCCAAACGCCTCGGTTTCGCCGGGCGGGGAACTCGATTGAGCCGGGAAAGGCCGCTGACACCATGCCAACCGCAACGTGGACCCCTGCCGCCGACCTCGACTTCGATCGCCTCTGGCGATTTGCCATCGTCGCCTTGGGCACGCTCATCTTGTGTTCATGTAGAACGCCGGTTTCCGCCCCGGCACCGGCTGTCCATCCGTTTGCCTCGCACGGAATGGATTCGCGCTTCGGGGCCGAGGGCCTGCCAGCGCAAGCCTTCACTGGCGAACCACCGGCCGGATATCTGGCGCCACCCTATCCGGTCGAAAGCCAGCCGTTGCCGTACAGCCCGGAAGGCCCCTGGGCTCCGCCCGGAATTGCCCGGCCCTGGCCCGCTGACGAGTATATGTTCGACGGCGGCGACCGGGACGAGCCTACCCGCGTGGGCCAGCAGTGGCAAGTGCATGGACTGCATACCGAGGATACCGTCGCGCACTTCGACACGCTCGACGGCCGGACTCTGGTGGAACCAAGCAACCGCGTCCACATCTACGCGCCACGATTCGGCGCCGTTCGGCAAGTAGTCGGCGTGGCAGGCGACACGCAAGCGTATCGTGCGGCCGGCATCATGCAGCCTGAACAACTTGCCGAGCCCACCACGGTGGAGAGGATTGGTACGGGTACACAGAACCGGCAGGCAACCGGCCAGCGCGGCGTGAAGCTGGTTGGCCAGTACGGAAGCCGACAAGGCGACGGCGTGGTCTCCGAGGCCCAAGGACCGATTGCCTTTCAAGATCAACTCTTGCCTTACGAAAACCTCGACATCATCCGTCGCGGCGTCATGGAAACCTCGGAAATGGCCTGGCTCGCCCGCGGCGTGCAGGCTGCCGAGGCGTGGACTACAACGCAAGCGGTGCAGGTCATTCTGGACCATCAGGCGGCGAACGCCGAGGTGCAAACCGAAGCGCTGCAAGACGTCTTTACGGTCAAGACGCCCAAGGGTAATCCGCGGCTGCGAGTCATCAAGATCGCTTCCGAACACTTCGTCAAGCCGGGCGAGGAAGTGGCCTTCACCATCCGCTTCGACAACGTGGGCAACCAAGTGATTGGGAACGTAACGATCCTCGACAACCTGACCACGCGTCTGGAATACATTCCGGACAGTGCCCAGTGCAGCCTGGACGCCAACTTCTTCACCGAGCCAAACGAGGGCGGGTCCGTGGTTCTCCGAGCCGAGCTGACCGATCCGCTCGAACCTGGCACTGGCGGCGTGCTGCGATTCCGCTGCCGCGTGCGGTAGCGATCGTTCGGACGAAAAAGCCATGATCATCACCATTGACGGCCCCGCCGGGGCAGGCAAGAGTTCGGTCGCGAAGGCATTGGCGAAACGGTTGAGGTTCCGATTCCTCGATACGGGCTCGATGTACCGCGCGGTGGCGCTGGCCGGACTGCGCGCGGGGGTCGATTGGTCGAAGCCCGAGCAATTGGCGCGGCTGGCCGAAACGCTACGAATTGACGTGGATGGCGACCGGACACTACTGGACGGAGAGGACGTGACCAATGCCGTGCGGCAGTCGGAGGTGACCGCCGTTACGCGATATGCGGCCGACAACGTGCAGGTGCGGGACTGTCTGGTTCGTGGGCAACGAGAGCTGGCGGCCGGCGGAAATATCGTTACCGAAGGGCGGGATCAGGGCACCGTGGCGTTTCCCGATGCAAACCTGAAGATCTTCCTCACGGCCAGTCCCAAGGAACGGGCAAGACGGCGGCTGCAAGACCTGCGGCGTCAGGGGGAAACGGCGTCGCTTGAGGGCGTGCTGCGGCAACAGCAGCGGCGCGACCTGGAAGATTCGATCCGACCGGTCGGACCGCTCCGAAAGGCGTCAGATGCCGTTGAGGTAACGACCGACGGGCTATCATTCGACGCCGTGGTCGATCGTCTGGTACAATTGGTAGACGGCAAACAATAACTGGACAACGATAACTGGACAACGATAACTGGACGATGGCAACTGGCTGATCGCTGATGGCTGACCGAAGCACCGAACGCCCGCTCTTGAGCCGGATGTGGTACAAATCGCTGCGAGCATTGTTGCGGCTTGCAGCCGTGTTGGGCTGGCAGGTGCGGCACTCGGGACAGGAGAATATACCCCGTGAAGGTGGTGTCCTTGTGGTGTCAAACCACCAGAGCCACCTGGACCCGCCTTTGGTCGGCATAGGAGTATCTCGTCACATGAACTATCTTGCGCGGGCGACACTCTTTCGCTTTCGTCCGCTTGGCTGGCTGATCCGATCGGTTGACGCCATTCCGATCGATCGCGATGGGATCGGCCTTTCAGGCATCAAGGAATCGCTGCGACGCCTGAAGCGGGGTGAGATGATGGTTGTGTTCCCCGAGGGCACGCGTTCGGGCGACGGCGAGATTCAGTCGTTTCGTCCCGGAGTCACCGCCTTGGCGGTTCGCGGCCGAGCGGCGATTCTCCCTGTCGCGATTGAGGGTGCGTACCAAGCGTGGCCTCGCCACTGCCGTTTCCCCCGCCCCGGGAGGGTTTTTGTACACTATGGAACGCCCATCTTGCCCGATCAAGTGACGACGATGGATGAACGTACCCTGCTGGCGGAGGTAGAGGCCCGAGTGCGAGCGTGCCAGGCGATGTTGCGGGCGCAAGGAAAGGCGTAATGGTCCTGCTCCGGTTTGGGCGGAGTTTCCGTATTTTTCGGCATTTCTTTACAGGGCAGCCTCGTATGCGGTTGTGGTCGGCCATACGTATTGCTATACTGACGCGTTTGTCCGGCATCCTATTGGTAAGGTCCCTGTCGTAAGGGGCGGGGTTGTCGGCATGGTTCCTAACCCCGGTTGCGTTCCCTCAGTTCTCGTCCGTGACGGCTTTGAACACGGGAAACGTGGTTTCGGCATTACCCACCCCCTGAAGATTTATGGTCAACCGTAACTTAATTCGAAGCTTGGACCTCACCGAAGAGGATTGGCAGCAAGAACTTGCCCTAGCGATGGAAGGCACCCCGCTGGACGAGATCGACGATTGGGGCGCTCGCGACGTCGAAGTGAACAAGATTGTCGAGGGCAAGGTGCTCCGCGTCGAGAACGATGTCGTCCTGGTCGATGTCGGCTACAAGAGCGAAGGAATTGTCTTCCGCAACGAGTGGGACGAGGACGAGCCGCTACCGAGCCCCGGCGATCGAATCAAGGTGCTGGTTGAAGAAGTCGAGGACGCCCAAGGGCTGATCGACGAAGGCCGCGGCATGATTACGCTGTCGAAGCGCAAGGCCGAGCGAATCGAAGCGTGGCTGCAAGTGATGGAACGGGTCCACGAGGGCGACGTGGTCACCGGCGTGGCAACGCGGAAGATCAAGGGCGGGCTGCTGGTCGATATCGGCGTGAACGTGTTCCTTCCCGCCAGCCAAGTAGACATTCGCCGGCCTGCCGACATCGGCGATTACATCGGGCGCACGATCCAGTGCCTCGTTCTGAAGATCGACGAGACGCGGCGGAATATCGTCGTCAGCCGCCGGGCGCTCATCGAGGAGGAACGATCCGAGAAGAAGTCGCAGCTTCTCAGCGACCTGGCCGTCGGGCAACGCCGGCGCGGCGTGGTGAAGAACATCGCCGAGTTCGGTGCGTTCGTCGACCTGGGCGGGATCGACGGCCTATTGCACATTACCGATATGAGCTGGGGCCGCATCAACCATCCTTCTGAAATGGTCAGTATCGACCAGGAACTCGAAGTCCAGATTCTTCATATCGACTACGAGAAGGAGAAGATCGCGCTGGGTCTGAAGCAGAAAAGCGCCAGCCCTTGGGACGACGTCGAAAAGAAGTACCCGGTGGGAACGACCGTGCATGGCATCGTCGTCAATGTGATGACCTACGGGGCTTTCGTCAAGATCGAAGAGGGCATCGAAGGCCTCGTCCACATCAGCGAGATGTCGTGGACGCGACGTATCAGCCATCCGAACGAGCTGGTGCAAATCGACGACGAAATCGACGTCGTCGTCCTGGCCATCAACAAAGACAAGCAAGAGATCTCTCTTGGCATGAAGCAAACCCAGGATAACCCCTGGGATCTCGTGGCCGAGCGCTACCCGCTCGGAACCATTGTCAAGGGTGTCGTCCGCAACCTGACCAATTATGGGGCATTCATCGAGATCGAAGAAGGCATCGACGGCCTCTTGCACGTTAGCGACGTCTCTTGGACCCGCAAGATCACCCACCCGAACGAGGTTGTGGAGAAGGGGCAGGAGGTCGAGTGCTGCGTCCTTTCGGTAGACCAGCAGCGTCGTCGCATTGCCTTGGGATTCAAGCAGTTGGACGAGGACCCTTGGCTGAATGCCATTCCGGAAAAATACCAGCCTGGTGCCGTGCTCACGGGGCCAGTGACCAAGATCACGAACTTCGGCGTGTTCGTCGGCCTGGAAGACGGCCTCGAAGGCCTGCTTCATATCTCCGAACTGGCCGACCACAAGGTCGAAAATCCGGAAGATATTGTTAAGCTGGGCGACGAAATCGAAGTAAAAATCCTTCGTGTCGATCCAGACGAGCGGAAGATCGGCCTCTCTCGGAAACGCGTCGAATGGGCCGAGGAGGCTCGGGATGGCGAGGAGCCCGATAAGGGACACCGCGCCGATCAGAGCGAACTCCGAGGCGGCGTGGGCGATAGTACCGGCCCGCTGATCAAGCCTCGCGAATCGACCGCGGCGATACCGGAACAGGCTCCTTCGGACCCGGAAGCGACCGATGTCAAACAGGAACCACCGGAAGGCTAATTCTTGACACTACGTGTCAGGCGAACGGTTGCGCCGAATGTAACCGTTCGCCCGGCTGCACTAGCCGTGGCCCTCCGCGTGGTATCCATTGCAGACCATGCACCGAGTGCATTTGCCACGCGACCGTCGTGTTCGATCTATTCGGAATGGCCCGCGCCGTGCGCACATTCCATGCACCTTGTCGCCGGCACGCTTCCTTGCAGAATGCTTGCCTCGGGCGTCGATAGCTGTGTCTAGCTACAAGTTTGCTAGAACCTTGCTGACGGTGCGCCCCCCCATGATCAAGACACAACGTAACGCCAACGATTCCAACGTACAGTCTCCACTGGAGACCTACCTGCGGGAAATCAACGAAACGGCCCTGCTCTCGGCCGATGACGAATGCGAGCTGGCCATCGCCATCGGCGAGGGCGATACCCAGGCTCGCGATCACATGGTGCGCGCCAACCTGCGGTTGGTCGTCAATATCGCACGCGGTTACGCCGGCAAGGGCCTCGGCCTGCAGGATCTGATCGAAGAGGGCAACCTCGGCTTGCTGCGAGCCGTCGAAGGCTTCGATCCGGCCGTTGGAACACGTTTCTCCACCTATGCCAGCTACTGGATCAAGCAGTCAATCAAGCGGGCACTGATCAACACGGGCAAGACCATTCGCATTCCGGCGTACATGGTCGAACTCCTTTCCAAGTGGCGACGGGCCAGCGCGCGGCTGGCCGAGGAAATGGGTCGAACCCCCACGCCGGAAGAGGTGGCGCGTGTACTGGGCCTCCCACGCAAGAAGCTCCCAATTATCAAAAAGGCCATCCGCATCTACAACCTGACCCCGCAAACCGACCAGGCCGACGCCGGCTGGTCGCTTGGCGAGATGATCATGGACGATCGCATGCGCAATCCTGAAGAGCAGTTGCTCGAACACGATAACCTCCGCCACGTGCTCAAACAACTTGAGACGATGGACGAACGCGAGGCGACCGTGCTCCGGATGCGATTCGGACTGAACAGCCACGAGCCATGCACGCTCAAGGAAATCGGCCAGGCCCTCGGACTCACGCGGGAACGCGTCCGGCAAATCGAAACCGAGGCCCTCGGTAAGCTGGCCGAGAGCCTCGAAGGTCCGCCTGTACCCGAGGAAAAACTCGAAACCGTCGGGTATTTCTGAGCCTACTTCGCGACGTAGTCCACGACGAACACCTTTTCAAGGTGCGGCCGAAGCAGCTTGACAAAAGCTTTATGCGCCGGGTGTGGAAGGTATTTGTCGCGCCCTGCTTTGTCCTTGAAGGTCACAAGGAAGACATGCGTGAAGCCCTGGTCGTGCCCCTCGGGGCTGCTGTTCAGCCCCCACTCGAAGTCGACAACGCTGTCAATCTGCTTCGGCAACGCGGCGAAGGCTTCGGTGATCTCCCGCACCTTCTCCGCTGCGGTATCTTCCTTGAACTTGAAAACGACAACGTGACGTAGCTTGCCGATCGTCTCGTTCTTTCCGGCAGGTTCCGAGCAATCGGCTGCCCAAACCGCCGAAACAAGGAGCAGGGATGCAGCCAGGGTGGCCAGGGTCGTGAAAATGAAACCTCGGAGTAGCATGGATGGACTCCCCAAAAAAGGTGCGGTTACGGACCGGACGCCCGATTCGTTTCCGCAAGTCTAATGGCGTCTTGGTTACGGGTCAACTTGCTCCTTGCCTCGGGCCGATACGGTGGGAATGACCGCGTGCAAGTGAAGCGAATACTCACATTGGAACAACGAAAACCACTCCGTAGCAGCAGTACATTGCACCGGAACGAGCGTTTCCGAGCCCATGGCAACATGCAGCCAGGCTTCTGGGGGGTAATGGTCTATCAATGGGGGCAATTCTGGGCGGCGGGAGAGCCGGATAGCGGGAGAAATGTTCCAACGGTACACTGCTGGGCATGCCCCCTTGCCTTACTTCCCGGGTTGAGTATACTAATGGGTTTCCGCCGCGTGGGCAGCCGCTCGCGGCCATGACGACCAAGCCAAAAGATTTTCGAGAAGCCATGCCACGAAAACCCCAGGTCAATCGAATCAGCCGACGTCGGACGAAGGCTAAGCCCCTCACGAAGAAGAAGGATCCCATCTTTGTCGACGGCCAGCGTCCACGCCCCATGTACGTCGATTACAAAGACATCGAGCTGCTTAAGAAGCTGACGAACCGGCAAGGAAAGATCATCAGCCGACGTAAAAGCGGCTGTACGGCGGCCAGCCAGCACGCAGTCACGCAGGCGATCAAGCGTGCTCGATTCATGGCCTTGCTTCCCTATGTGGGCGAGTAAGACTGCGATCCCAGGGCCGCGCCCTCGTTGTTGTATACGACTGGGGCGCCACCGTGCCGGCTTGTCCGGCCGGAGCGGTGGTCAGTAGGCTATCCCGCCCGTTTCGTCATTCCTCCGCCACCGTGCCGGCTTGTCCTGGGCTGTCAAAAAGTTGGGGTTGCGGCGATTTGGGGTTGCGCAAGGTTTGTTCGTGTTTCGGGGTCCGATAGGTCTTCTGGCCGCGCAACGTGAGTGCCGAGTTGAATTGTGTCTTGGCTCTTCCGTTTCTGGGTGCAAGTCCGTGGTGAAAAGACGTAGGGTGGATGGTTCCGGATGTCTCAGCATCCGGGTTCATCCACGTGTCAGGCAATTCTGCACCCAGAAACGGAAGAGCCTGTGTCTTTGATCCAAGCTTGAACGTGCCCGATGCAGCCACGGAGGCAAAAGGGGCCGGGGGTGGCGTGTTCAGACACCGCCGGCGCGTTTTCGCCGCAGGCAAAACAACGCGCGGACGCGGCTAACCGACCGGCAGAGCCAAGAAAATAGAAACGCCCGGTCAGCCGTGCCGGGCGTTCCTTTCTCGTCGTATCGTGTTGTTGGCGAAGAGGGTCGCAAACTTCGCCGGCCGAGAAATCGGCCGGGAGCCTACTTCTTCTTCTTAGCCGCCTTCTTGACAGCCTTCTTGGCCGCCTTCTTTACGGTTGCCTTCTTGGCCGCCTTCTTTACGACCTTCTTTGCGACCTTCTTCTTGGTTGCCTTCTTTTTGGCCACCTCACGTCCTCCTAACTAACGTGTTGGGCGGTTTGCCGCGATGCCGATCGGCTGGGATCAATGTGCGTCGTGCTACTCGCCCGGGAAACAAGACAACGATCTTCCGACTTCCTGTCATCAGCGCCATGCGGTGCTGACCCAAGTCGTCATTCGTTTCCGCAGGTTCTTTGGAATCCCCTTTCAAACAGAAGGATTCACTGCGCTGAAGGGACACCAGCGTCCCTGTCTTCTCGTGATCCTACCATATCCTCAAATTAACGCAAGCACAATTTACTCGTTCCGAGAAAATTTTTCAAGGTCACCTTCGTTATGCAATGTTGCTCGCGAACTCGCGGCTCCTTTCGTGGCATCGCGCTCGCATCGTGGAGTTCATTGAACATGAGCACGCTGTTAAACGCATTCACACAATCGATCGAACGCGACGAGAGTCCCATGCAGTGACGCAGTGCTTGGCAGCGCCACGTTTTACAATCCTTCTCCGCTGCCAGCGCGCGGACGAGTCTGCGGCGCAACAACTGGAGATGGCGCGAGCACAGCCCCTGTGTGCGGCAAGTTTTTCTGGCACGCTTGGCTCTGGCGTTCCAGCACATGCAAGTTGCGGCTTACAGCCCCCTTGCCACGTCGACTCAAGACGCGTATTATTGACCATGTGAAGGGCACAATCTTTTTTTTGGAGGTCCTCCAATGTGCGAGCTGCTAATCGTCGCCATTCTGACGGCAGTCCCCGTTGATGCGGCAACCGATTCGGCCGTTCCCGACACCTCGTCGATCGAATTGGAGCAACCCGTCATTCCGTTTCGTACCGGTCGCGAGCTTTCGCGGGCAGCCGGGAATTGCTTGCGGCACTGGGCGCGGCCGGAGGATCACGAGTTGGAATTGGCTGCCAAGGAACTCCTGGTCATCTTCCGAGAACTCCAGGCCGACACGGAATTACCGCATTCTCTGCGCGAGCCACTACAAGGGAAGGTGCGGGGCCGACTAGACGAACTTGCCCGTCGGCTTCGAATCCAGGCGGCCGTGCGGCGCAGGCTCGCACGGGAAAACCCCGGGAACGCCGTCCAAGCGGTCGACGACGTCCAACCCTTGGCACAGTTCGGCATCGGCATCGGCATGGGAGGAGGCATGGCAATACAGCCGGGAATGGATGGAAATGCCTGGGGACAAGGCAGAGGGCTGCTCGGCCAGGACCGGAACGACGACAACGGCGAACAGCTCATCGATCTGATTCAGACCACCATTCGGCCCGGCTCCTGGGAACGCAATGGCGGGCCGGGGACCATCTATTACTGGCGAAATCAGCGGGCCATCGTCGTGCGGCAGATGGGCGACGTCCACGACGATATCGGCGACTTGCTCCAACAGATGAATCGACTAGGCCTACCATGACCATTCTCAAATTGCTCAACGAATACCTCGATGCCAAAGGCGTGGCCCCCGAAACCCTCCAGGCCATGGCCGAGTTGAGCCATCAGCAGCACCTGAAGGCCGGTGAGCTGCTGTTCCGAGCCAATCAGGAGTCGGACTATCTGTACATCGTGACGGAAGGCCGGGTGGATATTCAGTATCTCATGCCCAGCGGCAAACGGCAGACCTTCGACGTATTGGGCCCCGGCGACTTCGGCGTGTGGTCGGCCGTGGTCGAGCCGCACACCACCTCATCCATCGGCCTGTGCCGAATCCCGACAACGGTGGTTGCCGTCGATGCGGTCAAGCTGCGCGCGTTGTGTCAGAAGGACACCAACTTCGGCTTCCGACTGCTGACGCAAATGGCCCGCGTCATCCGCCGCCGCCTCCGCGCTGCCAGGCAGCAGATCGCCGAGGCCGAGTAGACGCTGAATGACGGTATGTCGCGACAATTATTCATTTATGGGCCCTAAAGCGGGGCCGGCAGGTCGCGGCGATGGAAGATCACCGTGGCAGACAAGAACGCGATTGCGCCCATGCCGAGAAGGATCAGGTTGTAGCCCAGCGGCCCTAGACGCAGCCAGTGCCCCGCCTCGTCGCGAAGGACCAGGCTCCATGTCGATTCCGGCTGGTAAACGGCGATACTTACGAAACGGACCGGGTCGTAGGCAGTGAAAAAAGTCACTCGACCGAGCCACGCCAGACGATCCGATGCTAGGCCAATGATCTTCAACGTCAATTGCACGATGTAGATGCCCACCACTAGGCCAATGGTTCGCCATCGGTAACGGTCGCACGACGATAGCAGCGTGCTTAACCCGGCCAGAAAAAATCCGAACGAAAACACGTTGAGAGCGGCCGGGACAAGGTGCGCTGGGTTCACCTTGTCCGCCATGGGTCGCCGCACGACTTCTTCCGCGGCGAGCGGAATGGGTAGCTCAATGCCCAGCCAGGGAACGGTCCACGTTTGCGAAATCGACTCCTTAATCGTGTTCGTCTGGATACCCAGGTACAGACCGAACCAAGAGGTTGCCGCCAACAGGGCCAACCCCGCGATCGTCACCGACGCTTGCGACCACAACACCTGCACGCGGCTGACCGGCTGGGCCAGCAGCATTTCCATGGTCCCTCGTCCGATCTCCCCGCTCACGCAGTCGGACCCCCGGGCGATCACCCAGAGGCAGATGCATAGGATGAGGATGGGTTCGTCATAGGCCATGGCGATTCGGCCGGTGCAGGTGACCAGGTGCTCGAAGGGGACCGGCGAAAACCGCTCCCATTCTCGAAACTGCTCGATCACGGTTTCAAAGCGCCCCATATCGAACTGACTGACCACCCAGACGCGAGTCCAACAGAACACGAGCATGGTGGTCATGCAGGCGGCCAGCAGCAGGCGGCCCTCGAGAATTGACTTCTTCAGCAGTAAACGGTTCATTGGAAACAGATGTCCCCGGGGCGGTTCAGGCGGGCTTCGCGTCGTGGATGCGGTCGTACAGGGACCGCAGCCCCACCGGTTGCACGTTCATCTCTTCGAGTGGCACGGTTGCAAGCCACTTCAGCAAGGGCGCGATTTCACCCGGCGTCTCGATTACCACCGCGCCTGCCGCATCCTGGCTGATCACTAGGTCGTCGGCCAGCGCCGAAGGCGGCGGAGGCATCGGACCACGCAACAACGCCCGGATGCGGTGCCGGCGCTTCAAGTCGTGCATCACCTGCAAATGCGCCAGCCGGCCCGCGCGCAGGAACGCGACCCGATCACAAACGTCTTCAACCTCCGACAGCACGTGAGAGGAGAATAGCACGGTCCGACCCTGCTGGCGAATCTCGGCGACGATCTGGGCAACCACGCCGCGCACCGTGGGATCGAGGTTCGATGTTGGCTCATCGAGGATCACCAGTTCCGCATCGACCGCCAAGGTTGCGGCCAAGGCCAGTTTCTGACGCATGCCGGTCGACATGGCCGCCACGCGCGGCGTGAGCTGCAATTCCAGACGTTCCGCCAATGCCAGGGAGCGTTGCAGGTTGCCTCCGGCGCGTACTTCGGCGAAGAATCGCAGCACGTCTCGGCCGCGCATTTGTCCGAACAGGCGGACCTCGCCGGGCAGGTAGGCCGTGCGCCGACGCACCAGCACCGATTGGCGATGGCAGTCGCAGCCGCCGATTACGGCGATTCCACTGGTCGGACGGATGTAGCCCAGTAGGATCCGCAACAGGGTCGTCTTACCGGCCCCGTTCGGCCCGAGTAAACCGAGGACTTCCCCCCGCGGCGCCGTCAGCGAGCACGTATCGAGCGCTGTTACCTTCCCATAGCGTTTGGTGAGTTGTTTCGTTTCGATCAACATCGATATTTCCGCGCGGCGACTGGGCCGCGAAAGCTAATCCCGAAGCGATAGGCTCCGTGGCGGTTTTTGCATTTCATTCGGACGACTGAAGAATAGGCTCTTACATCACGTTTTGGAATACCGAATACGGCCAGAATGGAAGTTCGAACGGCGAACTGACGGTACGGAACGAAGCCATAGTATCGTACTTCGATAGTGTCTTTCGCAAGGGGGGGGGGAGGCAAGTCGCGGACCCAACTTCGCGGTCAGGCCGGCGGCCTCGATGCGCTGGCGCGTCTTGAATGGGCACAATGCATGATCGTTCGACGGCATCGCGCGATCGATATTTGGCTCGGCGGGCGATTGACGTCGAAGGTCATCCATGAGAAACTCAGATACAAAATGGGCGATGCGACGGGTCAAAACATGGTTACAACAGCCATGGACAGTGTAAGTCGGCATATCGTTGAGCGCACTCTGTACAAACCCGCGAGATGGCGCGTGGATGCCAATTTGCCCGCGCTAATTCGGCCCTGTTTCTCGGTTACCGGAAGGATTGATCCATGGTAGTTTCAGCGACCCTACGTTTTATTCTGATTGCCTCGATATGGGCGGCCAGCCTTTCGGCCACGGCTAACGACCAAGTCAATCTAGCCCCCAATTCCGGTTTTGAACTGGCCGATCGCAGCGAGCCGGCGTTCTGGCAGCAACGCACGCCCATCGATCTTGAACGGACCCTCGCCTGGGACGCGACGACGGCCCACGCAGGCACGCGCAGCTTGCGAATCGACAACCGCGGGGCGGTCCTCAGCCGCTGGCGCTACGGTCATCTCCGCGACTTTGCGCTCCAGCCCGGTAGTCGGGGCGAGTTGACGGCATGGGTTAAGTGCGAAGGCGCGAAGGGATCGGCCCATACGAAGCTCTATTTCCTTGATACTGCGGACGAGATTATCGCCCAACCGCAAGGCGACGGTATCAGCGGCACGCGCGACTGGAGCCAGACGCGGCAACCGTTCGAAGTGCCCGAGAAGACCGCCTACGTGATGATCTACCTGGAACTTGACGGCGAAGGCACGGCTTGGTTTGACGACGTCCAACTCATCGGCGCGGCGACACGGCCGTCGGCCGACATGCGGCTTGCCCGGCTCACCTGCGGCGCCGAGAACTTCGATCGGCTGGAAGGATTCGTTCCCCGTGTGCATCGCCATCAGCCGACCGTTGAGCTTGCGGCAGGCGCGGCTGAAGGGCGCGTCGAAATGGTCTTTCGCGGCGATTCGGCTCGGTACGAAGTGACCGTGAACTGCCTGGATCGTGCCGATGCCGACAGTCGTCTAAGCCTTCTGGTGGGCGGCAAGCCAATCGCCGCATGGTCGCTCAACGAGATGGAGAAGGATGAGAAGGGACTGCTCGCCAAGGTGGTTTCCGACGTGGACGTTCAGCAAGGCAGCCGCATCGCATTGGCGGCGCAGGCAGATGACGGTCGCTGCCGCATTCGTAGTATGTCGTTCACGCCGGTCGGTCGTTTCCAGGGCACGCTGCTGTCGGAGGAAGAGCTGGGCGTCCCGCCGTCGCTTCGGATTTTCGACGCGTTTCACGAGCGGGCAAACGCTCGGGGCATGCTCTCCAGCTACATCAATCGGCGCGTCGGCGAGGCCGTGGAAGCACGCAATGGGGAACTAGCCACGCTCCGTTCGCCAGACGACTGGCGCAAGCATCAGCAAGCCACGCGCTCGCGACTTGAGGATATCTTCGGCTCATACGGCCCCAGAACCCCACTCGCCGCCCGCGTCGTCGGCAAGATCGACCGTCCCGAATGCGTGATCGAGAAGCTCATCTTCGAGAGCCAGCCCGGCTACTACTGCACGGCCAACGTCTACATCCCAAAGGACCGCCAGTTCCCGCGCCCCGGCGTGTTGTTCACCTGCGGTCATGCCGCCGATGGAAAGGCCGCGCATCTGTATCACGAGTGCTGCCTGGGGCTGGCGACGAAGGGCTACGTGGTGCTCGCCCTGGACCCAACCGGGCAGGGGGAGCGGCTGGAGTATTTCGACCTGGAGACGGGCAAGCCATTGGTGTCGCCATGCGTGGCGCACCATCACTACCTGGCCCGGCCCTCCTGGCTGGTCGGCCGCACGCTGGCCGGATACCGCACCTGGGATTGCACGCGGGCCGTCGACTACCTGGTCGACCGCAAGGAGGTCGATCGCGAGAAGATTGCCGTGGTGGGCAACTCGGGCGGGGGCATCATGGCCTTGCTGATCACCGCCTTCGACGAACGCATCAAGGTATGCGCCGCCGCGCACCCGGGCGGCAGTATGGAGCAGACCTTCCTTGCAGGCAAGCGAGTTGCCGAGGCCGACATCCTCAGTCTCATTCCGCCGCGGCCGTGCCTGATGGTCGTCGGCCGCGACTCGGGCGAGGAAGCCGGACACCGGGGCAAGATGGCCAACATGTTCCCGTTCTACGAAGGGCTGGGCGTTTCGACCGATCGCTGCCAGATGGCCCTGGTCGACGGCGTACATAACATGGAGCAGCCCAAGCGCGAGCCATGTTACGGGTGGCTGAACAAGTGGTTCGATCGCGAAGACGAAGGTGCCCAAGAGCCACCGCTCAAAACGGAAACAGCGGAGGCTCTGCGTTGCACCGAGACGGGCTACACCCTGCGTGATCTGGCCAGTGAATCGGGCCAAACGCTCAACGCCAAGGCGGCCCGTAAACTGCGTTCGCCACGGGCCCTCCCGGACGACACGACATCGCTCCTGCGCCAGCGAGGAGAAGTGAAGGCCGCCGTGGTCCGACGCCTCGGTCTGAACCTTTCGGCTGAGCGTCCCACGCCGGAGGCAGTCTCGTTTGGCGATCGCCATGGCGACGGCTACTTGACGAAAAAGCTGCTCGTAAGAAGCGAGGAAGGCATCGATCTGCCGTCGCTGCTGTTCACGCCTGACAATGCAAAACCCGGTTTGCCGGTGATTCTGTATGTGTCTGAGTACGGCAAGCCGATCAATGCCGAGCGGTCGTCGCTTGCCTTGGAACTGGTCCGGCAGGGGCACACGCTGTTTGCAGTCGACGTGCGAGGTTCCGGGGAGACCGACCCGCGCGTGCGCGAGTTCCTGGCGCCCGTGACCCAATACGATCCGGCCCAATATCACTTCGATTCGTGTGCCGTGGAGGCGGCCCAGTTGAAGACCACCATGCTAGCCATGCAAGCGTACGACTTGGTTCGTTCGATAGACTACCTGACGGGCAGCGAGGGAATGGGCGAGCGGCCGATCGTGCTGGTGGGTGAAGGTTTGGGCGGCGTTTGGGCATTAACGGCCGCGGCGGTCGACGCTCGAGTCGCCGGGGTCGTTTGCGTGGGAATCGTGCCTTCGTACAAGCTGATTGTCGACTCGCGCTATTACGCCGTGCGCGACTACTACTGGGTGGCGCGGGCTCTGGAGGACTTTGACATTTCGGACCTTCCCGGTCTGATCGCCCCGAAACCGGTCGTACTGGTCGATCCGCTCGACGCCATGCTCGAACGGCTCGAACCGAGCCGGAGCGAAGCGCTCTGGCAATGGCCCATCGGTGTCTATCAGCGGCTGGAGTCGCCCAGTTGCATCCTTTTCGCCTACACTTCCGACGGCAGCGCGAGGGAAAGGGCCCGGCATATCACCGAGACTCTGACCAATCTAGGGAAAGACCGGCCCCGGTGATTGCCATGTCCTAGCGAATGTTGAGAACGAGTAACGGGAGAGCGAAAAATCGGGCGACGCCCTGCTTTGTCTGAATGGCCAGCATTGCCATTAGCTTACGGGTCAATGGATCAGACATCCAACCGAAGAACCAGTTGTGATGCCGCTCGCTTCCCACTTCAAGGCGGTCGCTCCCACAGTCGTTCCCACTCCGTGTGAAAGTCGATGCTTACGATTCGCCATGCTTCGGGTTCCGCGGGCGTCGTTCCGGCGGGCGGCGGCGGGCGATAGAACACGAAGGTCCATACCACGGGACATTGATCGTGCTTGCCCAAATACCGTAGCAATATCAGGTCCTGCCCCACGCGCCGCGCGCCGATCTGCTCGGTGCCACGGTAGCGACCATACTTCGTCGGTAGTTGCGCTGTCTGCGCGACCAACTGCCGCAAATCGTCTTCCCGCACGAGCAGCGCGCTTCCGGCAAGCAACTCGCCAAACGCTTCCGGTGTCTTCTCTCGCGAAAGGCTCTCAAAGAAGAGGCTCACGCGATCGCCCAGGCTCGTCAGAACCGGATCGCGCGGCGCGCCGGCCTCTTGGCCGAACGAGAGAGCCGTAAACTCGGCGGCCGACGACGAGAGCCAGCCCGCGGCCAACCAAGCCAGCATCGCCAGGGCATGGGCAGAATGTGTGAATCGCATCGCGGCAGGACTCCTTTCTTTGTGATAGGTTTTCCGGCATGTAAGCGTCTGCCGCCAGCAGTGTCCAGGGCCGTACAACACAACATTCCCAAGGACCGATCCTCGATGAATGGCCGCCGTTCCCCTGGTCGTTTCGACCGGGGATAAATTCGTGGCATTCCGGGGTTGCGTCCAGCGGGCAGCTTACCTATGATCATTGTCTGTTACGCGAGTCGTGTCAACCAACGGCACGCACGTTCAAACACCCACGGAAAAAACACACCTAGAAAAACCGCCCTTGACGCCGCTGGGCAAATCGAATAATCTCACAAACGTCATGGGGATGACACACGGAGGCAGGGCAAGGCATCCCCGAGGCAGTGGGCATGAGGCCCCTGGAACACCTGCCAAGATTTCCCGCCGAGAAGGTGATTGTTCCTTCCGGTGGCGCAAGGTGACAGGCTGCTCTTAGCGCGTGTTCGCCGATTGAACTAACCACAATCCACGTGGATGGGTCCGCATCCGGGGATTTTGCAACCGCACGATTCCTGCGGACCGCGAAGCGTTTGTCCGCCGGCATGGAAGCATGCGGCGCGCTTCGGAAACATTCGGTGCTTCCGTTCGGTTGACCTCGGGTCGGCCACGAAGGTACGGAGCGTCCAATCGCTCCCGGAAATGACGCGTGTCCTCCGCCCCCCTGGGACACAGTTTTTCCGGGGGCTTTTTTTATGCGCGTCTCTTACTCATCTCCTCGTGTACGAACCGGTGGCCGTGGTTGTCCAAGGCGATCGGCAGGTTCGAGCTTACCTGCCGAATGTAGAACAGTTGTCCCAACTGTTCCCAAACAATTGGGACAATTGTTCTACACTGGGTATATTTCAATCTGCCGGTCGCCCAACAGCACAAAAGCATGCAAAGTCACTCGCGATTATTTGCCGAACAGCTCGGTGAAGTACGCTCCCACCTGCCCCATCCCAACGCGAGTGTGGCTACCCAGCATGTTGGTGTGGTGCCCCGGGCTGTGGAACCAGCCCATGTTCACGGCCTGCCCATCGCGGTAGCCCATGGCGATATTCTCGCCCGAGGCCGTTGTACCGAACCGTTTGGCTCGGTCCCAAGGGGTCGTCTTGCCCGCCACAGGCGACTCGTGGGCGAAAAAATTGTGCGTTTGCATGTCATTGGAATGGTCGCGAGCGGTGGCGCAAAGCTGTGGATCGACCAGTACGGCGGACATTCCGAGAAGATTCCGCGTCAGATTCAGCGCCAGGACGGCGCGGGCCTCTTCTGGTTCAAGCGGGGCGGTCAGACGGTTATTCACAGCCAGAATCTGTCTTGTCTGGGGGTCCATCGGAGCGGCTAGGCCGGCGGCCATGGACTCCTCACCAGCCAGATACCCCTCGAAGCTTGGCGGTTCCTTGGGCTTATTCTCGTCGTTGGGAAGCTGTTCGTGGAGAAACACCGCGCAGCGTTCCCATAGTACCCCCAGCTCGCCCAGTCGCTCGCGGTCGGACTTGACGGAGGCCGACGCCTCTAGTACCGCCTCGCGGTTGATCACGAAGATATCCTGGAGCCTGGCCAGCGCCGGGTCACCCTCTTGGACGATCAGTTCCTCGCTGAAGTCCGGCTGATGTTGTAAACTGAGCACCTTCTGACGCAGCGTGGCGACTTCCTTGAGGTCCACTTTTTCCACGCGGTTCTTGGAGAGATTAGCGGCCTGGCGATAGAAGGCGTTTCGGTAACGCGTCAATTGCGGCTGCATTTCACGCCCGATCGCGTCGTGGAGGGCCGAAACGCAGGTTGGGCCTTTGGCGATGGCCTGCTCGACGATCTCGGCGCGGCGTTGGGGATCGCGGCGAGCCATGCGGAATTGGCTCAGCATGGCGCTGATTTCGCGGCGCTGATCGGGTGTTGTCACTGCCCCCGTCCGGGCATCGGATTGCGCCATTGCTGGCGATACAAGCACTACCCAAACGGCAGCCTCCATGAGATACCGCGATATACGCCGTGTCATAATCTTCCGACTCCGGTCAGTTTCTCGGTGTTCCAGCGTGCATTATAAGGCGAGTGGCAGAAAAGGAACTACCCGTGCCCGCACGCCGTCCTCGCGATTTGACTGAATTCCTACGCCGCGCCACGCCGACACGTTATACGAGGCGATGCGTTCGCACGCCAATTCTCATTTCTTGCGGCGGAGGGACACTTTGTCTGCCCTGGGAAGTCTTCAGACGTTTTACTACTCTTACTTGGCGGCGCCCCGAGCGGATCGCACGCTGTTTCAGGCAATCCGGCGGAACCGGCCACGGAGGATTCTCGAATTGGGCATCGGCACCGGCAGCCGTGCCGTGCGACTGATTCGCATGGCGCAGCGCCACCATGCGGAGGGCGAAGTTCGATACATCGGGCTCGACCTATTCGAGTCGCGTACCGCTTGCAATGGGCCTGGAATCACGTTGAAACTTGCCTATCGCATGTTGCGGACGACCGGCGCCAGGATCCAGCTACTTCCAGGCGAGCCGTTGGAGACGCTTGCGCGGGCGGCCAACAACATCGGAACGATCAACATAGCCATCTTCTCGGCCCGACTCGACCCGCGGCTTCTCGCCGAAACATGGTTCTACGTCCCTCGCTTGCTGCATCCGAGCAGCGAGGTATTCGTGGAAACCGAGCTGGCGGGTGGCCGGTGTGCGATACGCCGTGTGGAACCGGACGAGCTGGCCTCGCTGGCCGCCACTCGGCGGCGGGCTGCGTAACGCGCCCAAGCAAATCATACCCGTAAACCGGGCAGTACGGCCTGAAGTGTGAAGGGCTTGGCCTGCATCTATGGCCTTTCACGCCGCGCCCGTATCCGTTTAGGCCCGGTTTGCCATCTCCGATCTCCTGCCGCCCTCCGCCGCGCCCTTACTCATTCGCGCCCGGTTTGCTATACTCGCAGCAAACCAAGGGAGTTCTCCATGACAGCGGCGATTCTTGACGGTAAGGCGATGGCCCAGACAATCCGGGCAGAAATCGCGGAACAGACAGCCCAATTCACTCGTGAGTCGGGGATCACGCCCTGCCTGACCGCTGTTTTGGTGGGTGAAGACCCAGCCAGTCAGGTGTATGTGCGCGGCAAGCGGAAGGCGTGCGAAGCGGTCGGCATGAGGAGCGAGTTACTTACGCCGCCCGCCACGACGACCACCGACGAACTGCTCACGATGGTCGAACGGCTCAACAGCGACCCGGCGGTCCACGGCGTCCTGGTGCAACTTCCGTTGCCCGGCTCCATTGACGAGTTGCGGGTGCTTGACGCAGTGCGTCCAGAAAAGGACGTCGATGCGTTCCACCCGCACAATGTGGGACTCATTTCCCAAGGACGACCCCGCTTCCTGCCATGCACGCCGTACGGCATCCAGCAGTTGCTTGTGCGTAGCGGCATCGAGATTTCCGGGGCGGAGGTCGTCGTGCTCGGCCGAAGCGATATCGTCGGGAAGCCCATGGCGCTCATGCTGGCCCAAAAGGCCCCGGGCGCGAATGCCACGGTGACCATCGCCCATAGCCGGACAAAGAATCTGCCCGAGGTTTGCCGACGGGCCGATATCCTGGTCGTTGCCATCGGCCGCGCGAAGTTTCTCACGGCCGACATGGTTAAGCCGGGGGCCGTGGTGGTGGATGTGGGCATCAACCGCACCGACGCCGGCCTGGTGGGCGACGTCGACTTCGACGCGGTTTGCGAGGTGGCCGGACATATTACCCCGGTACCCGGCGGGGTGGGGCCCCTGACAATCACCATGCTGCTGAAGAACACCTTGACCGCGGCGAGACTTCAGCGCGGTTAGCCGCCAACGCATCAACGGACCACCGCCGACGCATGGGCAAACCTCGGCTCGTGATCGTGATAAATACGTTCTGGCCGCTTGTGGGAGCGGCGGAAACGACCGCTGCGCGCCTGGCGATTGGGCTTGTGGACGCCGGCTGGGACGTGACGGTTCTCACCAGTCGTCAACACGAGAGTTGGCCCCCTCGCATTCGTTTTCACGATGCGTGGATCGAACGGGTTGGGCCGTCGTCTGGGAAGCGCTGGGCCTCGTGGCGATTCCAACTCGCCCTCGGCCGATGGCTACGTCGACACGTAAGAGACTACGACGTGATCTACGTCTTCGGCTTGCGTAAGGAAGCCTGTACGGCGCTTCGAGCCGTGGGTCAGCGGTGCCCCGTTGCATTGCGTGCCCAGGTCGATCCGCCCCAATCTGGCGGCCCCAGGCAAGCGGGTTGTCAAGCAGGGCAAGGTGCTTCGCCGGCGTGGCGCAATGCTCCCGCAGTGGTATGCCGCAGCCAGGTCGCGGCGAGGAAAGTCGCAGCGGAGGGCTATCCGGCGGAACGCATCCACCTGATTCCGGACGGCGTTAGCCTGGCGCCGTTGCGTACCGCCAGAACCCGCCTGGAAGCTCGCAACCTGCTCGCCGAAGCCAGCAATGCGTTGCGCGTGCCGGAGTGGACGCGGTTGGCGGTCTATCTTGGCTCCTTGCGGAACGACCGCGGACTCGAGTCTATGGTAGCCGCGTGGCAGCCGATCGGCTTGCGTTGGCCCAATGCTCGCCTGTGGATGGTCGGCGACGGGCCGTTTCACGATGGGCTTCGTCGCCAGATTGCGGGTCTGAAGCTATCGGGCAGGGCAATGCTTCTTGGACGTTTCGACCACGTGGACGAACTGCTGGCCGCGGCCGACATGCTCGTTCATCCCGGGCCTTGCGAAAACCCCTCGCTGGCAGTAGTCGAGGCAATGGGAGCGGGACTCCCCATTGTCGCAGCCGACAGCCCCGGCCATCGGCTGTTGGTGGAACATAACCAGACGGGATTGCTCGTGCCACCGGGAAATATCGAAGCCCTCACCGAGGCCATGATTCATGTGTTCGACGATCCGGCGACTGCCGATCGACTCGGCCGAGCCGCCCAGGATCATGCCTGGCGGCACTTCGCCCTTGCACAAATGGTCGGAAAGCACGTAATATTGTTCCAGTCGCTCCTGCAATCGTCGCGTTCTTCGTGAGCGCGCGACCGACGGTGCGGTATCGTTTGCGGAAATGAGTTGCAAATGCCCAGACGTATCCTCCAGGTGATTCCCTCGCTCGATCAGGCGGGCGCCGAGAAGCAGCTTTGCCTGCTCGCCCGCGGGCTGCGCGCCCAGGGGATGGATGTCCACGTGTGCGCGATCACTCGCTCCGGACCGCGAGCAAGCGAATTGGCTGGAGCGGGCATTCCCCTGACTGTTCTTGGCAAGCGGTGGAAGCTGGACCCCCAAACGTTCTGGCGGTTGAAACGGCTGGTGGCATCGCTGAAGCCCGACGTTGTTCATACCTGGATGCTGGCGGCGAACGCCTATGGAATTACGACCGCCGCATGGTGCAAGACGCCGGGCCTGATCGCATCGCAGCGGTGCGTCGATCCGTGGAAGAGCGGTGTGCAACTGGCCGTCGATCGGTATATCGCGAAGCGTTCGGATCGGGTCGTGGTCAACAGCGAGTGCGTGCGGCAGTTCTACTTGCATCACGGGTTTCCGGCCGGGAAGGTCGAGGTAATTCCCAACGCCGTTCTGCCTGCCGCGCCCAGTCCCGTCAGCCGAAAGGAAGTGCTCGAAGAACTCGGCCTGTCCGCCGGCTCGCGATTGATTGGCCTGATCGGTCGGTTATGGCCGCAAAAGCGGGTGAAAGACGCCATCTGGGCCGCCGATCTATTGAAGGTGATTCGCGACGACGCGCACTTGCTCATTATCGGAAACGGCCCGCTGCGCGACCGGCTACTCCGCTACCGCGACCAGGTGCGCATTCGCGACAAGGTCCACTTCCTTGGCCAGCGCACTGACTTGGCCCGGCTTTTGCCGCATTTCGACCTATTATTCTCGACCAGCGGCTATGAGGGGCAATCGAACACGATTCTCGAAGCGATGGCCGCCGGCGTGCCCGTGGTGGCGACCGATATTCCGGGGACGCGCGACTTGGTCGAGCACGACGTTACTGGCTTCCTGGCGCCGGTTGGCGATCGGGCCGGCTTTGCCCGCCTTGCCAACAAGCTGCTCGACAACGCCGACCTCGCCCGCCGACTGGGCGACGCCGGCCGACTGCGCGCGGCGGCCGACTTCGGCGTTGAACGGATGGTCGATCGCTACATGGCGCTCTACGACAACGTGCTCGCCTGACCCGGAGCCCTCATGCACGAACACTTCATGCGAATGGCGATGAACGAGGCCGAGCAGGCGTTTCGCGAGGACGAGGTTCCGATTGGCGCCGTGATTGTGCATGACCATCGCGTCATCGCCGCGGCGCACAACCAGCGCGAGCAGCTCCACGATCCGACCGCGCACGCCGAAATGATCGCCATCACCCAGGCCGCCGAGGCGCTGCAATCGTGGCGGCTGGAGGGCTGCACGCTGTACGTCACGTTGGAGCCGTGTCCCATGTGCGCCGGCGCCATCGTGCAGGCGCGCATCCCCGTGGCCGTCTACGGCGCGTCGGACCCGAAGGCCGGTGCCGTCCGATCGCTCTTCCGCCTACTGGACGATTCGCGGCTGAACCACTGCGCCGAAATCATCCCCGGCGTTCTGGCTGAACCCTGCGGCGCCATCCTCACCCGGTTTTTTGCACAACAGCGGCGGTTGGGAAAGAAGTAGATGATTCCTTGTCGATTCCGTTCAGAACTCACGGATCAGTTCCGTAAGCCTGTACATCCCAGTCGTGGGATTGCGATGGGGCTCGCCCAGATTCTCGGCGGCTTGGTCCATCTGCCTTGCACGCGTCACGGCCTCTGTATAGCGTATAGCCTGCGTCGTACGTCGTATCGAAGTCTACGTGCTTGTTGAACTCTGGCACATACTGCCTCAGCCGCTGCAGGATCACGGTTCGGTGCTGCATTCCAGGATTGTCACGGAAGTGCAGTAGCAACCATAATTCGAAGCACGGATTCGAGATGGCCAGATCGATGCCGTTGTCTCGGGCCATCTGTTTTGCCTCGCCGATGCGGGGATGGTCATCCACGTCGAAGACGCACCAGACAGAGTCGTAAGCGAGGTTGTCGTCCCTCTCGCGAGCAGCCCTTTGTTCGCCGTCGTTCTTGTACTGCTTCGCTGTTTTCACGAGTGTCATGGGGACACCGTGCTCTTCCGCCACTTTGATCGTGACCCTGGGATTGTGACAGGCTTGCTGCAATCCGAGCAGGTATTCCCGTTCTGTCACCTCTCCCTCACTTACAACCAGGATGAGTGGCTTAGGTTCGCGAAATGCCGATTTGCGGCCTGGCCGACGATGACGGTTACGAGCACTGCTCATAGTGCTTCATGCCTCCTTCACCAACGAGGTGCCCAGAAACGGAATGGCGCCGTAGCGGCCTTGGAGGTACCCTCGTTCGAGATTCTCTGCCTTGCGAGGCTTATAATCGGTTAATGGATAGAGTACGGTAGCCCCCTCGGCGTCCTTCTCCGTCAGCCAAACCTGATCGCGTCGAAGCGCCGGCTCGCCAAGCGTTGTTCCAAGCAAGTTCGTGTCGTGCGTCGTGAAAATGAGCTGAGCGTTGTTTGGATTCGCGGTGGGATCGTTGAATTGGTCAATGATTTGCTTTGCGAGCACCGGATGCAGACTTCGCTCCAACTCATCGATCAGGAGAATACCGCCTCGTTGCAGCGACCGTAAGACAGGCAACGCCAAGTGAAACAAGGTTTGTGTCCCGTTGGATTCTTCGACGGGAGTCACGAATGGATGGTAGCCAACGCTCCTGGCGAGTCAAGGAATTGCGAGTCAGCCTGGGGTTTCGGATCGGCATGGGGCGCCCCCACTCCACTTGTGACAAGAAATGAGGAATTCATCGTCCCGGAAGCGAATGCGCTTGCACAAACGTTTCTCGTAACCGTTCACAGGGGGACTGTCCCAATTTTCGCGGCACAAAGGGCGTTCTTTCCCAATGATCCACCGTTTCCGCCGCGAAAATGGGACTGTCCCCTTCGCATGCAGCGGCGAAAACTGCCTGCGCCACCCCGTGAACGATTACCGTTTCTCGCGGCCCATGGACGACCGTGGCGCGATCGCCATTAATGTTGAGCTTCCGGGGGGGCGGCGTCTTTGAGCGCAGCGCGGATACCCGCGAGCCGCTCGCTCAGTTCGCGCTCAAACCCACGGTCCGTGGGGCGGTAGTATTGCCGGTCAACGCCCAGATATTCCTGCGCGGCTACCGCGCCGGGCGCGTCGTGCGCGTACTGATAGCCCTCGCCGTGCTTCAGCCGCTTCGCGCCTGCGTAATGCCGATCGCGAAGATGGACCGGCACGGGCAGCACGCGACCCTCGCGCACGTCCTGTTTCGCCTCGGCAATCCCAATGTACGACGCGTTCGACTTCGGCGCGCAGGCGAGATACGTGGCCGCCTGGGCCAAGGTCAACTCACACTCGGGCAGTCCGACCAGCTCGCACGCGTGCGCGGCGGCCACGGCAAGCGTCAGGGCGGCCGGGTCCGCGTTGCCAATGTCCTCACTGGCCAGGATGACCAGCCGCCGGGCGAGGAACCGCACGTCTTCGCCCCCTTCCAACATGCGGGCAAGCCAGTAGAGCGCCGCGTCGGGATCGCTGCCGCGGATGCTTTTGATCATTGCGCTGATCGTGTCGTAATGCTGGTCGCCTGCCCGGTCGTACGTGACCGCCTTGCGCTGGACCGATTCGCGTGCCAGCGCGAGGGTGAACTCGACCGGTTTCTCTTGGGTCGACAGCACGCCCACCTCCAGGGCCGAAAGGGCGCGCCGAGCGTCGCCGTCGCTCACCTCGGCCAGGAAGTCAACCGCGTCTTCGTGAAGCCGCACGTCGTATCGGCCCAGGCCGCGTTCTTTGTCCGTTGCGGCCCGCCGGAGCAGCGTCTTGACATCGTCGACCGAAAGGGCCTGGAACTGGAACACCCGGCTGCGACTGATCAGGGCCGAGTTGATCGTGAAGAACGGGTTCTCCGTGGTCGCTCCAACCAGGACGACCACGCCGTCCTCCACGCCGGGCAGCAGTACATCCTGTTGCGCCTTGTTGAACCGGTGGATCTCGTCAATGAACAGCAACGTGCGCCGACCGGAGGCGGCCAGCCGGTCCTCCGCCTCGGCCAGTACTTGCCGCATCTCCTTCACACCGCTGGCCACGGCGCTGAGCTGCTGGAAATGACAGCGGCTTTCGGCGGCCAGCAGGCGTGAGAGGGTCGTCTTGCCGGTGCCCGGCGGCCCGTAGAACACGACCGATCCGAGCCGGTCGGCGGCCAGCAGCCGTCGCAGCAAGCGTCCTTCGCCTAGAAAATGCTGCTGGCCCACGAACTCGGCCAGTATCCGCGGCCTCATCCGAGCCGCCAGCGGCTGCGCCTGTTGGCGGTTCGCTTCTTCAGCCGCTTCAAACAGAGACATAGGGTTGCTTTCTGGGGTACTTCTTCAATACGCTCCGGCCACGTTCATTCTTAACGTGTAGATGGCGGGGCCGGAGGTCATCAGTAGGGTCTTGCGGTCCTTGCCGCCAAAGGTGACGTTGGCCGTCCAGCGCTGGGGCACCTTGATGTGTTCGATCTGCTTCCCTGCGGGATTGAAGACGAGCACGCCGTCGCCGGTCAGGTAGACGTTGCCGCGGCGGTCCAGAGTCATGCCATCCGAGCCGGGTTCGCAGAATAGCCGCTTGCCGGCTAGCGAGCCGTCGGACTGGATGTCGTAGGCATGGGTCTTGCGAGCATCGATATCGGCAACGTACAGAGTCTTGCCATCCGGCGTGCCGATAATACCGTTGGGCGTGACCAGATCGTCGATCACGCGGACCAGGCTCGTGCCGTCCGCGTTGATGCGATAGACGCCCTTGGTTGGCTGCTCGGTCGGACCACGATCCCACCAGGACCGCTTGTACATCGGATCGGTGAAGTAGATCCATCGCTTCCGCGGATGGATCCAAGCGTCGTTCGGGCCATTCAGCAGGCCGCCGTCGAATCGCCGCGCCAAGACGGTATGATTCTTGGTCTTCACGTCGATCCGCCACAGTTCATTCTTTTCATCGGCACAGGCGATGAGCGTGCCGTCCGCATCGAAGAACATGCCGTTGCTGCGGCCGGCCGGCTTCATGAACGTCTTCAACTTGCCGTCGGTCGTATAGATCACGATTTGATCGTTGGGCTGATCGGTGAAGTAGACATTGCCGTCGGCATCCGTTGCCGGCCCTTCGGTGAACTTAAACTCCGTCGAAACCTCGACCAATTCCGCCCCAGACGCAATGATGCCTTCCTCGGCGACCGCCGCTGCTGCGTTGCAGGCAACGGGAAAAAGCCCGGCGGCCAATACGAGGAGTCCTTGGAGAATCGGAAACTGACGAGTCAATCGTTTCATGGTTTTAATCCGCGTTTCAAGTTTATTTCTTGCCACTTACGGCGTGCCAACATTCCCCATTTGAAAGCCCAGACACGCAGTAGTCAAGTGGAAGGGTAACCGTTCACGGGGCGGCGCAGGCAGTTTTCGCCGCTGTATGCGAAGGGGA
>CAZASB010000020.1:0-27927 GCA_964487655.1 uncultured Planctomycetaceae bacterium | reverse complement strand
CCGCCGAACCGGCGGGCCTAAAGAATTAGCACGGCCGCAGGCCGGCGGGATAAATGGACGTTCGTCGCCAAGGTCTGCATCGACTCACCGTGGTCACCAAGGGCTACCGGAATCGCCAACAGCGAGGTAAAATGCTGAGTAAAATATCTCAAGGACGAACTCGATGAAGAACAACCCCCTTCCGCGGCTCGATGGCAACCCGGAGATACGCGAACGTCTGCTGCCGTTTTGCCGCTTGGATCCCGGAGAAATCTGGGACGATCCCGAAGGCAAGCACCGAATTGGCTGCAAAGACGCGGCAGATTGTAAGCAGATGTCGGAACTTGTTGGCGCCGCGAAGCCGACACTGGCGATTCACGATCCACCGTACAATCTTGTTGCGTTTGACCTTCGATCCATTGACGAATTCATCGAATGGTGCCGAAAGTGGATTCGTAACACCACGGTGGTCACCGCACCAGACGCGTCTCTCTACGTATGGCTGGGTGCGGACCAAACGGACGGTTTTCAGCCACTGCCCGATTTCATGGTGATGATGCGAGATGAACCGTACAAAGCTCGCAGTTTCATCACCATGCGCAATCAACGCGGCTACGGAACGCAAAAAAACTGGATGGCCGTTCGTCAGGAGTTGCTTTATTACACGAAAGGCAGTCCGGTATTCAACGTCGATGCCGAGTATACGGACATCCCCAAGATATTGCGGGGCTATTACAAAGAGGTTAACGGCCGAAAGACCGAGAATCTCGAACGGAGCAAGTCGGACAACATTCGTGCGGGTAACGTATGGGTCGATATCCAGCAGGTGTTCTACCGTATGGGCGAAAATGTGTCTGGGTGCTATGCGCAGAAGCCTCTTAAGTCCATCGAACGAATTATCGCTGCAAGCTCGCAGCCGAATGACGTCGTGATTGATTTCTTTGCGCACTCTGGTGCCACGCTAATCGCCTCGGAAAAACTCGGGCGCCGCTGTATCACTACGGATATTGATCCGATCTACGCCGAGATCTGCATACGACGACTTGAACGGTATCGCATCAGTGGGTGCGAAGGATGGCAGAACGGCCACCCCTTTGAAATGGAAGTACCATCGTTCGCCGATGCGACAGACGATGCGCCGTCCGATGACACTCCGGCCGCTCCCCAGAAACTCCTATTCTGATTCAATGGCTGCGAACGCCCATGGAACATCTTCAAGAGCAACTTGACCAGCTTCTGTCACAAGTGCCGGATGCAGACGCAATCCGAGCTCGGCTCGACAATCTCGTCTCCGTCTACCCATTCAATGAATACGAATACATCATCTCCCATCTGCTGGCAGCCGATATCTTGACACTGGACGCCTATTACGAATTGCGTGACGAGCACTTGGCACGCAACATGTTTCTGTACATCTTCGAGATCAGCGCGCCGCGGACATTCGGTGAATCATGGGCTCAGGGCCACTTGAAGGAACTTGTGCCAGACCTGCAAAAGCCATCCAAGAAGCGGGATCCGGAGTACTCTGGGCAATATGACTTTTCATTGGGGGAAATCAAAATCGAAGTAAAGGCGTCTCGCGCTGTTGACGCAGACGTAAGTGCGCCACTTTACGTCAAGGCGCTGGCGTCCGACTCAAAGAAGCCATTTTGGATGAGCTTTCAACAGATCAAGCCCGGCTGCTGCGACGTTTTCGTATGGGTGGCTGTGTGGCGCAATACCATCAAATACTGGGTCCAATCCTCACACGAAGTCGAGAACAATCCGCACTACTCAAAAGGACAACATCGCGGCAATGTCGGCGAAGGGCAGTTGCACCTGCGACAAGACAACATTCGTGACTTCGACAAGTTTCAAGTCAAATCGGACGGCTTGCGCCAAGCGATTGTCGATGCGCATGCCCGCGAACTCTCGCAACGGTCCGGAGACGTTTGAATGAGATAACGGGGAAGGCGACGAACCAATCGCTGGACCGGAGTGGCCGATCCGGCTGGAATTGAATGGAGGGCTGATTGGCGGCCACCCGGTCAGCTCAAACGTTATGTGCAGACAAATGGGAAGCACGGAGCAAGATCAAATTATGAGAATCTACCTCGATAGCTGCTCCCTTCAGCGCCCATTGGACGATCAAACACAACCAAGGATACGAGTTGAGACCGAAGCCGTTCTGGCGATCCTCGCGGCTGCTCAAGTCAGCGACATTGCATTGGTGAATTCCGAGGCGCTCGAATACGAGATGGGGCGTATTCCAGACGACCAACGTCGTACTGAGGTGGCGGCCATTCTAGCTCTGTCCAAGGAGCGCATCGAAATCACTGATGAGGCAGAAAAATTAGCCAAATCTCTTGAGAATCGTGGCATCAGCCCAATGGATGCCGTCCATCTTGCACTTGCATCAACAGCAAGGGTAGATTTCTTCACGACATGCGATGATCGCCTTTTGCGGAAAGCCAAAGCGGAATCTGGGCTCGACTGCAAGGTCGTCTCCGCACTTGCTCTTGTATCGGAGGCTTTGCGATGACAGCACACGTTCAACCCATTTCGGAAGTAACGCAACGCGGAACTAATGCATTGATTAAAGAGATCGGGGTTGTTGATACAATTCGGTTCCTCAATCAGTTCCGGGCAGGCTCCGGAAACTATACGATAGACCGTGACAAGCTGTTCGAGGGTTTGTCCGTGAAGGATATTATTAGTGAGATTAAGGCCAAACGAAAACCAAATGCATAACAAGGCAAATCCAGCCGACGCTCGTAACTCGCGCGGCTGATTTGCAGCGTTAAACAAATTAGGACCGAAGCGTTGAGCCGATTTCAGAAATGAGCTTGCCGGTCGAAC
This sequence comes from uncultured Planctomycetaceae bacterium, assembly GCA_964487655.1. GTDB lineage: Bacteria > Planctomycetota > Planctomycetia > Pirellulales > Thermoguttaceae > PWXP01. The sequence continues at coordinate 25,110 of CAZASB010000020.1, read as the reverse complement.
ACGGAAGTCGTTTTACCAAATGACTCCCATCCCCTTCCGGCTTGTGCTTGCGAACATGCCGGAAGCGGTTTGTGCAATGGCTCGGCACGAGCCCGTCACTGCCGGGCGGGAAGCAGGGAAGTTTTCCCCAAGCTCGGCTGTGGCCGGCCAGTCATAGATACTCCGGGACGAGTGGCCTGTTGATTTATTGTTGCCGCGTCTCTCCGAGACGCTGGATCTTGGGGGCTTCCGGCGGAAGTCCCCAAGATATTCCGCCTCGGAGATGCGGAACGACAGTAAATCGACAGGCCGCGAGCCCGGAGGGGAAGCTGGCGTCGCACACGTTGTAAGCCGCGCGATACTTGCGTCCTTGCAGTTGTCAGAACAACTTGCCGCACATCACTTTGCCGCATACCACTACAGCACCTGCGTCACCCCGGGGATGGCGCAAGAGTAGATGCCGTCCGGACCCGGTTTGGGACCGGGGTCGGCATCCCAGGAAAGTTCACGCGGGACAATCTCCAGGTTCGAGGCGAGGGCCTCATCCCACTTGATGATCTTGCCGGAGTACGTGGCCATGCGGCCGAGGATGGCCGTCATGGTGCTCGTGGCGCCGTAGTCGGCCTCGTTGTGCGGTTGGCCTGTCGCCAGCTTGTGGAACAGTACGTCCTGCTCAATCTGGTGCCCGTCCGGCCCCCGATCCCAACGCTTTCGCTCGCCGCCCGCCAGGATCATCTCGGCGGTCCCATGCCCCTGGATATCCACGGTGCCCTTCGTCCCGTGGGCGTGCTCGGAAAAGCTGTTCCAGCAGCCGGGCTGATGCCGACATTGGCTGAACATGCGCAGTCCGCCGGGGTAGGTGAACTCGACGAAATGATGGTCGAAAATCTCACCCACGTCCTTCCCAACGCGCACCTGCCGGCCGCCCATGCCGTTGGCCTCAATGGGTAGTGCGCCCGCCATCCAGTTGCATACGTCGAGGTCGTGAACGTGCTGCTCGACGATATGGTCGCCGCTGAGCCAGTTGAAATAGTACCAGTTGCGCGTCTGGTATTGCATTTCCGTCTGATCGGGCTGCCGGGGCCGTACCCAGACGCCGGTTGAGTTGAAGTACGCTCGCATTAAGGTCAATTCACCAATGGCGCCATCGTGGATTCGGGCGATGGCCTCCTGGTGCTTTATCTCATGTCGCAAGTGATGTCCCACGGCGACGGCCAGCTTCTTCTGCTTGGCCTGCTCGTTGGCGGCCATGACGCGGCGCACGCCGGGCGCGTCGGTGGCCACGGGCTTTTCCATGAAGACGTGCTTGCCGGCTTCGACGGCGGCCTTGAACTGCACCGGGCGGAAGCCGGGAGGACCGCACAGCAGCACCAAGTCCACTCCGGCAGTAATCGCGCCCACATGGCAGTCGAGCCCGGTGAACTGCCGCTCCTCGGGAACGTCCACCTTGTCGGGAAATCGCTTTGTCAGTGCCTGCTTCGCGAAGTCAACGCGATCTTGGAACGCGTCCGCCAGGGCCACCAGCTTCACGTTTGCGTGGCTGGCGTTGCCCAGCGCGTTGGTCGCGGCGCCCAAGCCGCGTCCGCCGCAACCGATCAGCGCGATTCGAATCTGATCGTCGCCGGCGGCGTGGGCCGAGCGGGCGATGCTCAGGCTTGCAAAGGCGGCGCTCGCGGCAGTGCCGGTGGAACGCGCGAGAAACTCGCGGCGGGAGGCGACAAGGGCAGCGGAGGGGCGTGTCATGGTGATTTCTCCTGAATGGTCGAGAGTGTGGTGGGTGGATGGTTTAGTGCAGCGACGGCTTGACGGGGATGCCGCGCCGCTGGACTTCTGGATTCTCATAGGCGCCGAGGAACTCGCTATTGCAGTCGAGCCATAGCGTGACGCGGGCGAAGTCCTCCGGCGGGAGTTCGACGCCGTAATGGCTCTTGTCCAGATACTTTGTCAGTGGGGCGGCCAGCGCGCCGAACTCGCCGGCAATGCTGCGCGCGCCGCCGTTGCGGCACGTCTTGATCGATCCGTTGGTCGATTCAAAATAGAATCCGTACTTCCCGGCCAGGTTGTTGTACGATGTGGTGAACTCCCCGGCCAGCGCGCCGCTCAGGTCAATCGCCTTTTCATTCGCGTGGCAGTCGACGCAATGCCGGTCGAGCACCGGCTGAACCAGTTGCACGTAGTTGAACGGGCTGCTCCCCACGGGCCCAGGCTGAAGCTGCGACGGCGATCTATGCAGTGCAAGCGGTAGGCTTGGCATGGGGGCCGCTGGCCGGTTCTTCGGCTCGTGGCATCCTTGGCAGCCGAGATGCTCGCCCGGGTGGAGGTAGGTTCCGCTCCGCATCGACTGGACCGCCATGCCGCGCTGGTCCAATGCCTGGAAGTAGATTTGCATGTTGGACGGCGCCTCGAAATAGGCGCTCCCATCAGTCTCAACCGGCACCGTGCCAAGTACTCGGCGGGCGTTCGTCTGTGTTCCGACCCCAATGCGGGGCTTGTTTGGCACGGGCGTCGATTTGGGCAGTACCTGGATGACGCGCAGCGCCTCGATGGTCGTTCCGGCCGGCCATTGAAAGTCGCTATCGTACACGTTCATTACCGCGACGGTCGAGGGTGGAACCATGCCGCCGGCCGCCTCAATCGCGTGGGCCGTCTGCACCGTGCGGTCCGGAATGACCGGGGGTCGGGGGCGAGCGCGAAGCGGCATGGGGCTCAAGGCGTTGATCTCCGGGTCGCGGTAAATCAGCTCTCGGTTCCCGTTGGCATCCATCCAGTAGATGCCCCGGTTGGTCATGTTCGCGTCGTACGCGCACAGGTAGTCCATTTCCGAAAGCGGCCAGGGCGTGCCAAACGCCTTTGCCTGCTGGTAGGGAACCTCTGCCTCCGGGAACGGCATGTCGGGCGTCAATCGCGTGAGTTGCCCGGCCGCTCCGTCGTCCTCCAGCCGATGATCAATGAGCACGAGCGACCCGAATGCATGACCGTGATGCGCGCCGGCCACGGCCACGAACTTGTGCGACCCGGGAATTGCGCGGATGCTCTGCTCCATCCACGGCCGCGTGTTCCGATTTCGATTGGCCGGGTAGTTGCCATGGAAGCTGCGCGGGTCGCGCCCATCGGGGTAGGAAACCCAGATGTGGTGGGCCACGTTCGTGTCGCGGTCCACGTAATCCCATCGCGTGAACACCAGCATTCCGTGGTGGTCGACGGTGGGATGCCATTCGTGCGTTTCGTGGAAGCTCAGGCAGATGATGTCACGGCCGTCCGGCTCCATGGAGTGCAACGTGTAGGTGGGGCAATGGCGTCCGCATCGCAAGAACCCTCCGCGCCGAAGCGAGGTGAACACGATCCGGCCGCCGGGCAATTCGCAGGGGTCGAAGTCGTCCGAGTCGCCATCGGTGATTTGCACCAGACCGCTGCCATCGGCATTGCACCGGAACACGTGATAGCTCGTTTCCGGACTCCATGTGTAATTCTCCCGCCCTTGGAACTCAGGCCATGCGCCGCACTCGCCATGGGCGAAGTACACGGTCCGGCCATCATGGCTCACCGAAGGCGAGAGGAACGAACCGCCCTCGAGCTTCCGTCCCTTCAGGCGACCCGAGTCGACTCGCGAGTCTTCCAGCAGGTTGACCAGCCTCGGATTCTCGCCGAACGGATCCTCCAGCACGTAAAGGCCGCCCCCGGGTACGGCATTGCACCCGTAGTACTGATCGCACATGTGGACGACGCCTTGCGGATCGTGCCGCTTGATGAACAGTAGGCGATCGATTCCGGCAAGTAGCGGGTTCGCCATGGCAATACGGCGCAGCAGTCGTCGCGCGTCGAGGTACAGAGCCTTGCGTTCGTTCTCGGGCACATTACTCGCCGCGACCCGTTCGGTCAGCCGGGCGACCATCTTCCGGAGATCGACCTTGAGCGGGCCGAGTTGCTCCGCGATGGCGGTGCCTTTGAGCCTTTGGACCAACTCGCCTGCCTGCTCAAGTATCTGCCCGGTATGTGAAAGGAGAAACGGGCCGGCATTCGAACCGGCGGGCCGCTGCCGTGCCACGGCGGATGTCGCGTTGTCGATGTTCGCCGGCGGCGGAACGGCGCGAAGTGACTTGCTCGAGTCCCAACGTCGGTCTTGGTCAATCCAGTCGGCTTCGATGAGTTTCCGCAAATCGGCAGATAAGCTGGCCGGTTCGCTTGCGGCCGAAACGCTTCCTTCGCCCCGCGTCCACCCGCACGACAGTGCAACTATCACACACCCAGCCATAAAGCAGGCTTGCATGGTACAAGGCTCCTTAATCGTCGGCAAGAACGGGCGTTGGCGAAAACGGGCCCACATTCCGTATTTTGACGTGCCGGCCGCCGAAAGACAATCCCCTGGGAACGGGTGACGTTGGGTTTACACGCCGCTTCCAACAATCGAACGGGATTAGCCGACCGGTGGTCTAGGCCGCCGCGTGTGCCTTTGGCGGATGCACGAAGGTAATAAGCACGCATCGGCTCGGATTCTGCCTGCTACTTTGGCTGGTGGAGAAACGAATCCCAATAGGCGCGGTCGGTGGTGTAGACGTCGACGGGGGCGTCGGGAGCGAGATCGAGTGGCAGGAAGCCAAACCGCTGCATCTCGCGGGTGTAGTGCTCGTTGGGGCGGAAGCCGGGCATGTCGAATCGCTTGCCTTCCATCAGCCGACGATGGCCATCCTGCGCCGCGGCCAGCATCTTCTTATAGAGCGGATCGTCGGTCGAGGTGAATATCGTCTCCTTGCACGCTCCCATGCCACCTGCCTCCTTTGCTAGCGGGGCGCGAAGCACGCGAGATTTTTCCGGCCGGTCCAGGTTCACCACGGTCTGCCATCCGTGACTCGTGCCGCCGCGAAACGTCAGCCGCTTTTGCTGCTTCCCCTCGTGGTCGGTGAAATCCTGCATGTGGCAAGCACCACACCGCTCATTCATGTCGTTGACCGGCAGATGCGCGTAGTACACGCCGCAGCCCAACGCCGCGTACGTACCGGGGTAGGTCGCGCTCGTTTCGATCCAGAGGCGGACGAGTCTTCGCTGCTCGTCCGAAAGGCGCGCGTCGTGGTGGCTGCCGTCCGTCAGTTGCATCAGCCGGCTTGCCACGCTCCCGTAGCTGTAGGGCGGATAATTGCCCTGGGGCTGATTACGCGCGTCGCTGACGAGGTTCCGGTTGTGAATCTCCCAGTAGCTCATCGTGTATTGCCTGGTGCGATCACCGGTGAAATCCGCGCCCCCTTCGAGTCGATCGGCATTGTGGCACTCGACGCAGTGCCGGTCGAGAATTGGCTGGATGTCACGCGGAAAGTCGATCACCGGCGGCACGCCGACAATCGGTTCGACCGGGCTGGGCGGTCGTCGCAGCGCCATGAGGTTGTCGGGCACCACGTGGGGCGCTTGCAATCGCGGCTCATGGCAGCCTACGCATGCCGTTGTCTCGCCCGGCTGGACGGTCGCGAAGCTGTGCATGCGTTTCACAGGTCGATCCTGCTCGTCGAGCGCGACGAAGAACACCGACTGCAATGCCGGCACGTCGAAGTAGGCGGAGCCGTCAGGTTCAACGGGGACGGTGCCCACCAGCTCGGCCAACGTGAATGACCCGCCGATGGTCAGCGGCTCCATGCCGCCGGAGAAATTGACCGGCTTGGGCAACTGCTTCAGGATCAACAGCCGCTTGATACTGCCCCGTTCGACTCCGTCCATGTTGCGGCCGTGGTAGATGTCTTGGAGGATCAACTGGCCGTTGCGGCGGCCGAGTTCGATACGCGGCGCAATGACCGGCTCGCGCGGCCGGGCGACGAGGGGGCGTGGCTCATTGCATTCCAGCCTCGATCGCTCCTCTTCGGGCAACTGATAGATCAACTCGGTCTGGCCGCCGCCGTTCATAACGAAAAGCCCCTTCTGATGCGCTACTAGGAAGCAGTCTTCACTCAGGGCACAGGGATCCTTCCAGTCGGCTCGCTCGCTGATGTTTTTTGCCGAAGGCTGGTGGTCTGGGCCTCGTCGCGGATCAACCACCGCCACCCAACCCCGGTGTTCCGGCCGCCCGTGCCCCGGCGAGAACGAGGCCACGATCTTATTGCTACCGGGAATCGGCTTCGCGTCGAGCATGGAGATGCCCGGGTGCATATTGCCGAAGAAGACCATCTGGCCCGTTCCATCGGGATTCGCCGTCCAAAGATGGTGATAGTGTACCTGGCTCCGGTCCACGTACTCCCACCGCATGTACAGCACGCGTCCATCGGGCAGTGTCCAAGGCGTGTTGTCGTGGTCGTTGTTACTTGACACCATGCGGACGTTCCGGCCGTCGCCATCGCATCGGTACAACACGGCCACGCGGGTATACCAGCAGTTGACAAAGCGACGACAGCGGGACGAACAGAATACAACACCGCCATCGGGACAGTAGGTGGGCTCGATGTCGTCGTCTGGACCGTCGGTAAGCTGCCGAAGGCCGGAACCGTCGACATTGATTTCATACAGGTGAAACGCGTGCGAACCGCCTTTGCGATAGGAGAAGAGAATCTTCTGTCCGTCGTAATGCACCTGTGGATCGCGCACGCCGCCTGCCGGATCGTCCAACAGTACGTTGAGTTTCCCGGTGCGCAGGTTCATCCGGCAGAGTCGCCCGCCTTCGGCGTAGCCCCACCAGACCCCGTCCTCGAACTTGAAACCGTGGTCCTTTGCCTCGTTTCCATGATCGGAGTAGTTGCCGAACGTGACGTACCAGTGATCGCGTCCCGGCACTCGCACGGCGAAGATAATTTCATCAACGTCTCGCATGGGACCGTCCAGCATCTGCTGAAGCATGGGCCCCGGCTGATAGCCGGCCGGCTCCATCGGAACGGGCGTGCTCGCGCTAAGCAAACCGCATAAGAGCAGGTGCATTAGCGCGGAGAGCATGGTTGCAAACAGCGAACATCGACAACGCATGGCGTCCTCCAAAGGTGGACAGACGGGGGGGTGACTCGTCAAGCCTGCGGCTACGGGGGGCGGAAACGCTCGACGAGCCGACAACCATTGCCAGCATGAGTTCTATTAGGCGATCGGCAGGTTCGAGCTTACCTGCCGAATGTAGAACAGTTGTCCCAACTGTTCCCAAACAATTGGGACAATTGTTCTACACTGGGTATATTTCAATCTGCCGGTCGCCTTATAGTGGCTATTATAGTGGCGGGGAAAACCCTGTCAACGAGATTTTTCCAAGCGATAGCCGCGATCGTCGTCGGCAGTCGTGCGAAAACGTGTAGCGGCACGGCGCAAGCCGTCCGATTCTGACGTACTCGCCCAACCTGAACCTGATCCAGCGGTTCTCGCGGTACCTGGTGTCTTCGGGAGCCTGCGGTGTCAGCTTGATCGCTTTGCGAAGCAGATGAGCCCAACACTTTTGTGCCTGGCTGAAACCCTGATAGATTGCCAGTAAACAGCCGAAATTCTGGCGCTAATGTTGAAGCCAGGCGGGCAGTCCCCAAGCAGCCTGTGACCGGGTACACTGAATCCCTTGCACCGTGTATCATTGGAGACTGCGGAGGCAACATTGGTTACTTTGGCGACAACTACGAAAGGAAGGCCCTGATGATTCCTTCTAGTGGGTCAATGCGCGATGCCAATATGATTGGCCGTCCCATGGAGGTCCTTCTGATCGAAGACGATTTGGAGGATGCGGGGCTAACATTCGAGGCATTGCGGTCGGGTGAGGTGCCGTGCCGGATATCGCTGGTTCGCGATGGCGAGGAGGCCCTTGAGTTCTTGCGTCGTCAGGGTCGATATGCTCGCGCGCCACGCCCGGACATCGTCCTTCTAGACGTCAACCTCCCGAAGAAGGACGGCCGGGCAGTACTCGCCGACCTTCGCGCGGAACCGGACCTCTGCCGCATCCCGGTGGTCGTCCTGACGGCTTCGTCCACTCATCGCCAAGTGCTCGAAGACGAGCATCTCTATGTCGAGAGCTATATGACCAAGCCGGTCAATCGCGAGGCGTTTCACGCAGTTGTGAAGTCGCTACGCAAGTATTTACTTGACGATATCGTTTTGCCCAAGTGAAGACTGGGTAGCTTAGGTGTATTTTGTGGGTCGTGACGATTCTGCTTGGCGGGGCGACTATTGCGCGACGATGCTATCCTGGAAGAACTTAGCACGGACCATTCATATCGTGGGGAAGACACGCAATGTTTCCATCTCTTCTCGTCTTTTTCGCCTTTGCGGCAAGTCCGGCAATTCCCATGCCACCGGTGCAATATCCGCTTTTGGCGCGAGCGACGTACAGCGAGCCTGCCCCGCATCTTTCGGCTACCAGTTGGCTCTGGAATCGTGGCCCCCGAAATCCACGGTTGTTACTGCCAAACCGACAGTATTATCAGAGCCATGTATACGATCCCCGGCTCAGGCTTGACTACCCTTGGCATAAACCCCGTGTACGCACCCCGATTTGTCCGCCATTTCCGGTGGATATGCCGAATACGGCGTACGAGTTCTGACCAATGGTGGCACGGTGTTTGATTTCGTTGGGGGCAAACCTGGGCGATCGTGCGGATGCCATTGAGCAAGGGCTGGGCAAGCTGGCTGGCCACCACTTGGTGCAAGTAGAGCGGTCGAGCCGGTTGCACGAGACACGGCCCATAGGGGGGCCCGCTGGCCAGCCCAATTTCCTCAACGCAGCCGCCGTTCTCCAGACATCGCTTTCCCCCACTGGACTGCTGGCCCTGTTGCTGCAAGTCGAAGCAGAATTGGGACGTACCCGCGACGTGCGGTGGGGCCCCAGGCGGCTCGACCTGGATCTGCTGCTTTACGACGAAGTCGTCCTGGCCAAACCGTCGCTCGTGGTGCCCCACCCTCGCATGGCGTGGCGCCGGTTCGTCTTGGAACCGGCCGCCGAAATTGCCCCGAATATGATGCACCCCAAAATCGGCTGGTCCGTTGCCCAGCTACTCGACCACTTGAACACAACCCCGTACTACCTGGCAATCGCCGGCTCGATCGGCACCGGGAAGACGGAGTTGTCTGAGCGGTTGACTCGGCGAATTGCATCACACCGGCTTGACGAGGAGATCGACGAGGCACGGCTTGCGACATTCTACGCAAACCCCGCTTCCCTTGCATGGTCCGTGGAATTAGAATTCGTCAGTCAGCGTCAACGATTGCTGGCCGCCGAGGCCGATTTTTGGAACGATCGATCGCAGCCGAAAGTGAGCGACTTCTGGTTTGACCAGTCGTTGGCGTTTGCGCGAGTATGGCTTCCACCGGAGTCTCGTGGCGAGTTTTCGGCCCAGTTCGAAGCTGCACGCCAAACCGTGGCTCGCCCGCGGCTGGTCGTACTGCTACAGTCGACCGGTCAGGAGCTTTATGAGCGGGTCGTTCGGCGTGGCCGGGCCTGTGAACGTGGCCTGACGGCCGAGGTGTTGGAGCAAATTGCCATGGCGATTGACCGGCAAACTCGCCTACCGGACGTTGGACCCGTGCTACGGATTGGCGGCGGCGGTTTGGCCGCCGTCGTGGACGAGGTTTCGGCGGCAGTGGATGCAATGAAGTGACTCCGACGGCTGACGTCGCTCCCCGGCTTTCGGCAGGTGGCGGTAGTTGCCGTTGGAATGGGCCCCTCCGGGAGAGACGAGCGTGCCTTCCATACACCCCAAGGTGGTTACGACGGTCGATGCCTTGCGTCAAACGGTGCGCGCTCAGCGGCGCGAGGGACGGCGTATTGGGCTCGTGCCGACGATGGGCGCGCTGCACGAGGGCCACTTGAGCCTGGTCCGCGCGTCGAAAAACGAGTGCGACTACACCGTCGTATCGATTTTCGTAAATCCCAGCCAGTTCGGCCCTGCCGAAGACCTTGCCGAGTATCCTCGCACGCTTCAGGCCGATCTCGACTCGCTGGCCGGTTGCGGCGCCAAACTAGTGTTTGCCCCGGCCGACAATCAGATGTATGGCCCGAGACATGCAACTTGGGTTGAGGTAGGTGGAGTTGCCGAGCCCTTGGAGGGCGGGATTCGTCCGGGCCATTTCCGCGGCGTGGCTACCATCGTCCTGAAATTGTTTAATATGGTACAACCCGATGTGGCCTACTTCGGCCGCAAGGACTTCCAACAAGTGCTGGTCGTTCAGCAAATGGTGGCCGATTTGGACGTGCCGATCGAGGTGCGCGCGTGCCCAACCGTGCGCGAGGTCGATGGCCTGGCCATGAGTTCGCGCAACGCCTACCTCATGCCCGAGGCGCGGCGGCGCGCGTGCGCCCTGTCGCAAAGCCTGCGGCGGGCCGAGCGAATGGTTGCTGCCGGCGCGTGCGAGACCGAGGAAATCGCCCGGCAGATTCGTGAAGTTCTTCAGACGGCGGCACCCGTCGACATCGACTACATCGCGCTGGTCCATCCGGAGACTCTCGAGCCGATTGCCGAGGTCTGCGAACCGACGGCCGTCCTGCTGGCGGCACGAATCGACGGAACCCGGCTGATCGACAATACCGTGCTGATACCCCCGACCGAGTAACCCCCATGGCATCATCATGCGGCAAACGCTATTCTTCATACCGAGCCATATTGCAGGCGTGCCCGTCTTCGGTATTGGCCTACTCCTGCTCATTTGGATATTACTGAGCGTGGGGCTGCTGGCGTTGCTTGCACGACAAGGCCGGCTCAAGGAAGAGTTGATGGGTTATCTGCTCATTCTGGTTCCGATGGGGTTGGCCATTGTGTACTTGCTTCCGCACCTGAGTGAACCACGCGGACTGCCCATCCGGAGCTATGGAATGATGATGCTGCTGGCCGTGGTCTCGGGCACGGCGTTGGCCGCGTGGCGGGCGAAGCGAGCCGGCATGGAGCCGGACCTGATCTACTCGCTTGCCTTCTGGACCTTCGTGCCGGGCATTGTGGGTGCTCGGGCGTTCTATGTCATCGAATACTGGGACGACAAGTACTGGCCTATCTATCAGATGCATGGCCTGCAATCGTTCCTGGGGTCCGTGGTGAACGTTGCGGAAGGCGGGCTGGTGGTGTATGGCTCTTTCTTCGGCGCGGCGGTAGGATTCATTGCGTTTGTGCGCAAGTACAAGCTGCCCGTGCTTACCCTTGGCGATTTGGTCGCGCCCAGTCTGCTGTTGGGGCTGGCGTTGGGGCGAGTCGGTTGCCTGTTGAACGGCTGCTGCTTCGGCGGCCCTTGCGAATACCCGTGGGCAGTGACCTTCCCGTTTGGAAGCCCGCCGCACGTGCATCAGTGGCAACTTGGGCAGATTCCTCTGCAAGGACTCCGTTTGGAAGCCGATCCGGAAGGTCGGCCCGCCATCGTCGAGGTGGAACCGGGCTCGCCGGCGGCGAGCAAGGGGCTTGCCCCTGGCGACATCGTTCGGCAGGTCAACGGCATCGCGATCGACTCGATGGACTCGGCCCGCTGGGCGCTGCTTGACGCACGAAAGCTGAACCTGCTGATCCAATGGGACGCCGACGCCTATTCGCACTGGCTCATTGAACTACCGCCCAAGCCGAACACCGCCGTTTGTGCCGAACAAGACGGCCGGGTGGAATTGTTTGGCATGGCCGTTACCGAGACGCCCGACCGGCAACTGGCCGTTGCAGCCGTCAAGGGGCTCACGCCTGCCGCGAAGCAAGGCGTGCGGCCGGGCCAGCGGATCATTGCCGTCAACGGCCGGCCAGTGCATGCGCTGGACGAGTTTCGAGCACGACTGGAGGAGTTCCATCGCGAGCCGTGGGTCGAGGTGCGCACCGTCGGCAACAAGGTGGCGCGCTGGCCGCTTGCAAGGCCACCTGCCCGCAGTCTGCCGGTCCATCCCACGCAGTTGTACAGCGTGTTGAACGCCGCCTTCCTGTGCTTGCTGTTGCTGGCGTACGACCCGTTCCGCCGCCGCGACGGCGAACTGATTGCCCTAGCCATTACCGTGTATGCCGTTACGCGATATCTATTGGAGGATATTCGAACCGACGAGGCCCCGATCTTTTTCACCGGGCTGAGCATCTCGCAGAACGTAAGCCTGCTTCTGTTGCTGGCCATTGTGGCACTCTGGTTCTACATCCTCCGCCAGCCGCGGAGAAGCCGGGACGCTGGAAGCTAGGAGATGGGAGGCAACCGATTGCCCAATGGAGTATTTGAGATTTGAGATTTGAACGCTGCCCTCTGTCAACTGCCATGAAGAAACCCACATTCGCCCTGATTAGCCTCGGCTGCCCCAAAAACCTGGTTGATAGCGAGTGCATGGGCGGCGCGCTGTGCCGCAAGGGATTTCGCATGGTGGCCGACCCGAATGGGGCGGACATCGTGATCGTCAATACGTGTGGATTCATCGCCGATGCTTGCGAGGAGTCGTACGCTGTTATTGAAGAGATGCTCGAACTCCGGCGCCGGGGCGACACCAGCGGGCTGATCGTGGCCGGTTGCCTGGCCGAGCGCGAACGGGAGGAACTGCTACGCCGATTCCCCGAGATCGATCGGCTGCTGGGCGTCTTTGCTCGCGACGAAATCGTCGCGACGGCGCGGCAGGTTGTTGAAAAGCGGCCCGGACCGCAGGCTATATTCCATGCGCCACCCAAGTATCTGGCCAGTGAAATCGAACGACTCCGGTTGACCCCACAGCATGTGGCCTACCTGAAAATCGCGGAAGGCTGCAACCGATTGTGCAGTTTCTGCACCATTCCGAGCATTCGCGGCCCATACGCCAGCAAGCCGCTTGACCAAGTAGTGCATGAGGCTGAGCGACTCGCCGCGGACGGCGTGCGCGAACTCGTGCTCATTGCCCAGGATACGAGCTTCTACGGGCGCGATCTGAAGGACCGGCCACATTTGGCCGAGTTGTTGAGACGGCTCGACCGGATTGAAACGATCCGCTGGATTCGGCTGATGTACCTCTACCCCACGCACATCAGCGACGACCTGATCCAGGCAATCAACGCGTGCGAGCGGGTTGTCCCGTACTTGGACCTTCCGCTCCAGCACATCAGCGATCCCGTGTTGCGCCGGATGCGGCGGCAGATATCGCGGGCCGATACCGAAAGCTTGCTCGATCGGTTGCGACGCGAAATCGACCGCTTGGCGCTCCGGACCACCTTCATCGTGGGCTTCCCTGGTGAAACGGAGGAGCAGTTCGCCGAGTTGCTGGAATTCGTTGGCCGACGCCGCTTCGAGCGCATGGGAGTCTTCACCTACCGCGACGAGTCAGGCACGGTGGCCGAGCAACTCGACGGCAAGGTGCCGGAAGAAATCGCGTTCCAAAGGCAGGAGCAGCTCATGACTCTGCAGCAGGGCATTGCGTTCGACTGGTGCAACCGGCAGTTGGGGCGAACCTTGGATGTTCTCATGGACCGTTGTATTCCAGGCGAGAAACACGCCTTTATTGGGCGAACCTACGCCGATGCACCGGAGGTGGATGGCGTGGTGTACGTCACCGGCGCGGGACTTGCCCCGGGACGGATTGCCCCCTGTGAAATTGTCGCGAGAAAAGGGTATGATTTGATAGCCGCCCATGATGCATCGTAGCCGACCACCAGGCGGGATTTGACCAAACCAAAGAAGGGCATTGCCTGCTTTGGCAACACACCCGGACGACCGAAACGCCATGTGTTCCAATTCCCATCGTTCGCTTGCCACCGTTTTCAACGTGCCGAATCAGCTCACCACGCTACGTCTGCTGCTGGCCGTGGTATTGTTCGCGTTCATTGCTTGGGAGTATTACCTGGTCAGCCTGGCGCTATTCATCGTGGCCGCCGGGACCGACTGGTTGGACGGGTATTGGGCGCGGAAATACGGGCAAGTGACCACGCTTGGCCGCATGCTCGACCCGTTTGCCGACAAGGTCATCATTTGCGGCACCTTCACGTTCCTGATTGCTATTCCGTCCATGACTCTGGCGCCGTGGGGGCTGCGGGCGTGGATGGTCGTGGTCATTCTCGGGCGAGAACTGCTCATTACCGCGCTGCGGAGCTTCATGGAGCAGCAGGGATCGGACTTTTCTGCCAAGATGATAGGCAAACTGAAGATGGTGCTACAATGTATCGCGGCCGGGTTTTGTCTGTACTACCTGTCATACCGCGTCCCTGGCCAAGACCCGCTGACTGTACCCAACACACCCACTTGGGTTTGGGCCGGCATGATCGCAACGGTGTGGGTCGCCGTCTTGCTGACGGCCTACTCCGGCATCACCTACGTCCTGACCGCCGTGCGATTGCTGCGCCAAGCAAAATAGCCCCCCGTGAAAAATTGTTTCACGCTTGCCGCAAGGACACGACCTACGAAAGAATGTGACCGTTACGCCGAGATCCCAATCACCGAAAGGATTTTCGTGGGCACGTCAAGAAAACAACCGTGATATTGCGACTGGTCAGTGGCGCGTGCTCAATCTGGAACGTACTCCCTTCATGCTGCCCAAGCCACTTCACCTGATCGTCGAAGGCTGCCCGGAAGGTGACGGCGATTTCTTGGACAAGGCGCTCGGCCTGTGGAGAATCGCTGATATCCGGGAAGGTCTGACGGGATGCCGCGCCTGACCTATTCGCTTCGCTCCCACACTGCCGACACGCGTTTGGCTTCGTCGCCGAAGGTTTGCGACACGACGAATCCGCTTGCTTGCGAGGTGTAGAAGATGCGGCCGTTCGATACGATGGCGCCGAGGCACTCGCGCGAATCGATGGCCGGACCGGTCGATACGAGCTTTCCGCCCGCCGACAGATCGATCATGTCCATGTTCGATCCCAGAACGTACGGCTCCGAAAGGGTGAATCGGCAGCAGGCGTAGTTGTGGTCGACGCCGCCAACCACCTTGCCCGTTTGCCGATCGAACACGTTCCCTCGCCCGCGAAGGGCGTTGGAGAAGATGAACCGCTCGCCCACGGTAATGACGTTCAGCGCCGAGGTCACCGGGTCGGACTGCCAGATGAGTGATCCATCCTTTGCGTCGAGGCACCAGACGAACCGGTCGTTGGTGTCTTCAGACGCCCGGTTCTGGCCGCCCAGGTAGATGCGACCATCGCGACCAGTCACGGTGCATTTCGCGGTCACGAAGTACTTGGTAGTCAGCCACTGCACCTTGCCTGTGGCGGGATCGAGGCATGCGGTCAGACCGCTGTTGTCCGGCGGCAGCCCGCGCCGCGCCCGCTGGCTGGCCGCGTACCCGAAGAACGTCGAGTAATACAGCTTGCCGTCGAGCAGGCAAATGCCGCAATCGTTCCCGCCGCGGCCGTACTCCGAAAAGTCCTGCTGCCAGACGAGCTTTCCGGTATCGACGTTCCAGGCCCATAGCAGCGGCCGGTTGTCTCGCGGGTAGTAGGGATTGTCGTTCGAATAAATGAAGCTCATGACCTCGCGCCCGTCGGGCGTTGGCACGGGATCGCCGCGGAAGACGTATGGCTTCTCGCTTCCCTGCGGGGCATACTCGCCGGAGCCGGAGGCGTAGATTGCCACGTTCCCATGCACCAGCGGTGGGAACTGTCGGCTCCAGCTCGGCGACCCGGTGAACGGCACCTCCCAGAGCAGCGTGCCCGTGGCCGCGTCGAGACATCGCACCATCGACTGACGGATTCCCACTTGCGGAACGAGCAGCTTGCCATCGATGTACAGCGGCGAAGTGAACGACACGAAAACTCCGGGCCAATAGTGTCGCCACAGCAGCCGACCGGTATTCTGCTCGACGGCAATTACCTGCCCTTCTGCCGTGTGCGTATACAGTCGTCCGCCGCCGCACACGGGCACATGCTTCACCGTTCCTTCCAGGCGACGCGCCCACCGCATGCGCAGCGGCAGCTTGAGCCCTTGGTCGTTCGCGTTGGTCGAATGAAAATCGCCATAGTTTGTATACCAGTCGTATTCCGGCCCGGTAAGCGGCCCTTCAAGCGGATTGCGAATCTTCTCGATTTCCAGGGACCGCGTTGGCAATTCCGCTCGGCCATCGGCGCCGAACACATACAGATACCCGTCCTCGCTAGCGACAAACACTCGACCGCCGGCCACGGCCAGCGGGGCCGAAATCGGGGCATCGAACGCAGTCGGATGCGACATGGTCTTCCCACTTGCCAAGGGCACAACGTAAAGCCGTCCATCCAATCCGCCGTACACCACGTGTTCCCGCGTAATCACCGGAGGACAAATGGAAGCGCCGTCACACAGCGAATCCGGCTTCTCCTGCCCCATTGCATGGCGGCACAGACCCATTCCCTGCTCCGGTCGAACGCGGTATATCGCGCCGTCGCGAACGCTAACTGAGGCGTAGGAGAGCAAATCCGGCAAACTGATGTACGTTTCCGTGCCGGGGACTAGTTCGGCCTCAATCCCGTCTTCGGTCGGGCGCAGCCTGTCCAGCCGTCCGGCGTTGTCACGCCGATGCCACTGCACGTATACGTTGCCCGCCGCGTCGGCGCTCTGGCCGAAGGTAGCCGGATATTCACGGCCATGGTAGGCAGGCATCTCCGCAATTGTTTTGAGCTTCGCCTCCGAGCCGACATCGTCCAGGTAGATGGTCCGCCCGCCAGCCGGCATGACAACCGTCTTGCCCAACAGGCAAATATCGCGCGAGCAGACGAAGTGATCGCGCCACGTAACGCGGTCGCCCCGATGCTTGAGCCAATCCTCGCCTTTCCACCGATCGCCCTCGAAACCAATCACCTCCTTGACGAAATCCCACGTCCACGCCACCGCGCCGTCCGGCTCGACCGCATAGACCCGGGCACCGAGCGTTGCGAAGTACACCCGATCCGGGCCGATGGCCGGGCTAGCGAAGATCGGTTCGCCGCAGTCCAGTTCGCGAACGACCTTGCCGCTCTCGCGATCGAGCACATAGTAATAGCCTGCCATCGTTCCCAGGTGCAGGTATGGCCCGACTACGGCCGGCGAGGAGGTGTTGTTCACGTTCCCCGGCCCGCCGCGCGTGGCGAACGTCCATCGCGTTTTCAAGGTGGCCGCATCGATTGCATGGACCACCCCGGCGCCATCGATCACGTAAACAGTTCCGTCCGCAACCGCAGGCGCGGCGTAGATGCCGTCGGTCATCGGGACCGCGCCAAGCAGCCCGAGTGACGCCGGAATCTCGGCCGTCGGCGCGTTTCCGGACCGGAGCGCATCGCCCTGAAGTTGCGGCCAATCGTCGCCGGCCAGCGCGACCGTGGCGCAGAGCACGAGAAATGACAACAGTGAACAGGTTTTCATTTTGGGGCCTCTTGCTAGTGTGATTGCGGGTAATTGGGCAACCATCCGGGGAGGATTCCCTCAAAGGGAAGGCCAGGATGCCAATTCATTGTACCGCGCCTTCCGGCGGTTGCCAGCATATGCTTTTTGCTGACATGGATCGTCTCGGCAGAGGTCACGCGACGCGGTCGGCAGCCAGGCGTAGAGCTATTTCGGCCATGGGCGGGCGGTGGAGTGGGTTGTGGGCAAGCATGGCGGCGACCAGGTCGCGGTAAGCCGCATCCACCTTGCCGGCGACTTCCGACGCCAGGTTCTTGTTCTGGAGCCGCATAAGCAGCTTCACGGGCGACTGCTCTGCAATCGCTCGACATCCGCTGAGCATCTCCACGAGCGTCAGGCCGAACGCAAAAACGTCAGAGGCTGGCGTGGGTGGGAGTCCACACGACTGCTCCGGCGACATATAGGCCAGCGAGCCGCGAATGACGCGAGACTCATTCGACGACGATGTGTAGTATTCCGTCGTCGCCTCGACTCCGTGGGCGACTTGCGCCATGTCGCTGGCAATCGGTGGCCGTTGATTTGTGATACTGTCGGTTGCCGTTGAAGCCTGTTGCGACATTGCCAAACCAAAGTCGAGCACTTTGGCCGTGCCTTCCTTGCTAACGATGACATTGGCCGGCTTCAAATCGCCATGGACAACTCCGCTTGCATGGGCCGCCGCAAGCCCAGCCACAATCTGGCCCGCCAGTCTTGGGACGGAGTTCTGATCGAGACCCTCTGCAATCATGCACGACAGAGGCTGGCCATCGACATATTCCATCACAATCATGGGCAGTCCATCTTGCTCCTCGACGGAATAGACCGTACATACGTTGGGATGATTGAACCTGGCGGCGGCGCGGGATTCGCCTAGAATCGCTTCTCTTGATTCGACAAGACTTCGATTTAGCACCTTCAAGGCCACCATGCGCTCTAGCCGTAAGTCCCATGCTGCGAATACGGTGCCGAATGTGCCACTGCCCAGCTTCTCGCGAATGCGATATGAACCAAGGACGGTTCCTACTCGAAGCGCCTTTTCGGGATCGATAGTCCCGTCGGCCAAAGTCCAACTTGCAGGACATAGCCCTCCGGTTTGCAGGGCGTCCAGCACCCGAAGCACCTCATCGGGATTTCGTCCGACGTTCAGGCTATGCACGACTGCATACTGAAGAATACCGGCAGGATCGATAAGGAACAGACCGCGCGCGGACACCTGATGTTCTTCGATCCAAACGCCGTAAGCGCGGGCTGCCATACCTTCCGGGTCGGAAATCAAGGGAAACTGAATCGCCCCCACGCCACCGCTGGCCGGTGGCGTGGCCAGCCATTCCCGGTGCAATTCGATCGAATCGGCGCTCATGCCCAACAAGGCGCAGTCGCGCTTGTCGAAATCGGGGCGGCGCGCGCTGAATGCCGTCAGTTCCGTGGGACACACGAACGTGAAATCGCGAGGGTAGAACATCAGCATGAGCCACCGTCCCACATAGTCGCTCCGCTTCACGGTCCAAACCGATGAATCGGCTGAACTCACGCACGGAAGAGAAAAGTCCGGGGCTGTTTCACTCACCCTAGCGCTCTGCATGGCAACACGCTCCTTGCAAATCGGGAAACGCCCATTATGGAGATTCCACCGACGGTTGCCAAGGGGCGCGCCATCCACGACTTACGCTGGGGCACCTGGCGGATCAGCCGCAGGGCGTTGCCGTGAAAATGGCTTCAACAGTAGCTAACTGACCATGGCTCCGGCAGGGCGAGCCCGCACGGTGGTCTTCTTCACAACTCCAACTTGTGTGCAACAACGAGGATCGGGATTCTGGTTAGCTCCGTGCCGGAACCGCGCTTCGCTTGTTCCGGCCTACCTTGCGGCTCCCAATCAGGAAAACTTCGGAATGGGTAGCCGCTCGCCCCCCTTCATGGCCGACTGGTGCGCGACGATGCCGGCGACACTCATGGCCATGGCCTGGTCGATATCGCAAAGAGGCGTACGGTCCTCGAGGATGGCCGTGACGAACTCGTTCATCAACAGGCCATGCGACCCGCCGTGGCCGCCGGCCGGGACGCCGGGCGGCAGGGCCGGCCGTTCGAGTGAGACTTCAACCTTCTGCTTCCCCTTGTACGTTCCACCTGCGTGAGCGTAGTCGTAGGAGCCCAACTCACCAAATACGCGGCCCTGCTCTCCGTGATAGCCTTGTACACCCCACATGACGGCCATGCGGCACGGGGCGTCCTCTTCCGTTTCAAACAGAGCGACTTCATCGCTGAAGGGGTTGCCATAGCGGTTAGCATCTTTGCCGACGTACTTCAGCGGGTTGGTGAACCCGACGCACGAGACGGCCTTGAATCCCTTCCCCGTGACACCCGTATAATAGGCGTTGGAGTGGGTGGGATAGTATTGAGGCGGCATTCCCAGCCGCCAGTCCTTGTAAGACGCAATCGTTTGGCAGTTGTAGTGGAAGTATTCGCCTTCCGAATAGACCAGCCGGCCGAACGCGCCTGCCTTGTACAGCTCGCGCATCGCGTGGTTGGCCACGTGGAAGTAGCTCGTCTCGGCAAGCTGGTACTTCAACCCCGTCTTCTTGACCGTTTCATACAGTTCGTGCCCCTCTTCGATGTTCTCGAAGGTCGCCGGAACGGCGCACATGACGTGCTTACCATGTTTGAGCGACTCGATGCAATGCCGCGCGTGACTCGGCGCGTCGGTCGCCACGAAAATCGCCTCGATCCGATCATCTTTGACCATCTCTTCCAGACACGGATACGACTTGTCGCACTTGACGACCTTCATGAGCGCATCGCAGTTCGCCGGTTGAATGTCGGTCACCGCGACGATCTCGACGTTCGGGTGGTTCTGGAAGCCGAACGAGGCGCCGAACCGGCACACGCCGTATCCGGCAATACCCACTCGGATCTTGCGGTCGGAAACGGGTTTCCATTCCTTGGTGGCCTTGGGATCGACCGGCGTTTCCTCGAAGCCTTGGATGGCCGGGTTCTGGCCGTACAACGCCGCTGGAAGTCCCAGGGCGGCGGCTCCGAAGCCAACCGAATGCAAGAACGCACGGCGTGATGTGGAATAGTCCATTGTCATTGCCTCCGCAAGGGTAAGAATCGTATGCGGTTCTCGAAAACAGTCCGAAAACCAACGGGATATCGCAGATCACTCCATTTTGGCCTGGATACAATGGTCGGTCCAGTACCGTTTGCGCATACGATGTGTACTTTAGCGCAGGCATTCCACCCATGAGGCGAGCCTCGTTGTTGTACACAAGTTGAAGTTGCGCGGAAGGCCACCGGCGGGCTTGTCCCGCCCGGAGCCGTGGTCAGCAAGCTAAACGAGCACGATCCACCCGATTAGCGGCGACGCGCGGGGGGATAGGGAACCTGGATACCGCTTTAGCTCACTGACCATCGTTCCGGCCGGACAAGCCGGCCGGTGACGCCCCAGACTTGTGTACAACACCAAAGGGACTGAGCCTGATCCGCGACTACGGACACCCTTGACTTCCCGATTCCCGTTGCCTAGACTCAAAACTGGATTAGATGAAAGGATATCTGATGGGCCGAACGGTGTTGGTGACAGGCGCGACGCGCGGGATCGGAAGGGAAACGGTCAGGCAGCTTTGCGAGCAGGGCTTCACGGTATTTGCCACCGGACGCGATCCGCGGTTATTGAGCGAACTGAAGGAAGAGACCGGCTGTCTCGGTGCAATTTGCGACCTTTCCGATGGGGACGCAACGGTTGCTCTCTACGCAACGGCGAGTGACTCGCTTGGACAAGTTGACGTACTGGTGAACAATGCCGGGTTCAATCCGGGGAAAACCCCAGTGGTGGATACCGGCATGGGAGAGATGGACACGTCGTACGCCGTCAATTTCCGCGCTGCGTTTCTGCTCTGCCGCGAAGCGATGAAAGAGATGGGCAGCCGCAAAAGCGGGCATATCCTGAATGTCATCAGCAGCCTTGCCCGCACCAGCGCGACGAACTATTCCGCCTACTGTTCGCTCAAACATGCCCTGCACGGTTTCACGCAATGTCTCATCAAAGAGGCACGGCAGGTGAATGTGAAGGTGACCGGCGTTTATCCCGGCGGGATCGACACGGATTTCCGTCCGGAAGAACGGCTCGACTATATGCGAGCCGATTCCGCCGCGCGGATGATCGTGCAGTGCATCGATGCACCGGACGATGTTGTGGTCCATGAGCTGGTCTACCGCCCCATGATAGAATCGAATTTCTGAGCAAGTTGCGAGCATTCCGCCACTTACTGGCGGAGAGGGGTGTGCGGCAAGACTTTCTGGCAAATGCACAGGGGTAATCTTGCGCAGGTTAGCCCAGATTATTCATATACGCGGGGTGGAAAGTAAGAGAGTCCTTCCGAAGCTCCGTTGTAGCTGGCCAGTCATGGAGCCGGCTGGGACAAGCTCAGCGGGCAAGGATGAGAATGGACACGTGTTGCTATGGGGCAGAAGAAAACGGCGATGAATCGCCGTACGCCAAGGCGGTCGCGCCGCGGAACGGCTCACAACAGATCTTTGAGAAGCTCGATGAGGCGTGGTTCGCTTATATCGACCGGGTTGCCACGCATGCTGTTGCCGAAGGAGTCCTTAGCGATGGCGGGAATCTGCTCGGGCTGAACGCCCACGTCGCTCAGCCTACGGGGAACGCCCACGCGGTCGCAAAGACGCTCGATCTCGGCAATGAATCGGTCCGCGGCCTTCGAGACCGATTGTTGCGGGTCGACGTCGAACAGCACGTGGGCGAGACGGGCAAAGGCTTCTTCGCAGGCGTCGCGGTTGAATCGGAGGGCGACGGGCAGCATGATGGCACAGGCGACGCCGTGTGGCACGCGGCAGTGCGTGCCGAGGGCCGGGGCCACGCCGTGCGCCATGCCCAGCCCCGAATTGGCCAGGGCCATGCCGGAAAGCAGCGCGGCGTGCGACATGCGTTCCCGGGCCGAACGCGACGAGCCGTCCGCCACGGCCTCGGCGATGGCCGGAACGCCCAAACGCAAGCCTTGCATACACAACGCTTGCGGAATGGGCTGGGCCTTGCGCGATACGTAGCTCTCGATCAACTGGGTAATAGCGTCCATGCCGCTGGCCGCCGTGACCGCCGGCGGGACGGTCACGCACAGCTCCGGGTCAACCAGCGAGATTTGGGGCATAAGCCGCGGATCACGCAGGCTCTTCTTCCACGCGGGGCTGTAGTGCGAGATGACCGCGTTGTACGTGGCCTCCGCCCCAGTGCCGGCCGTGGTGGGAATGGCCATGACGGGCAGCGGGTCGTTCTTCAACTTCAGCCCTCGGCCAACGCCTTCCAAATAATCGACCACCGTCGGGCTTTCGGTGTTTGCCGCCATGGCGGCGGTCGCCTTGGCCAGGTCAATCGCCGCGCCACCGCCGAGTGCTAGCAGGAAATCGCTGGAGCCCACGCCTGCCTTGACCAACGAAGCGGTCGCCTCGTCGACGTCGGCCGCCTCGGGTTCATGATCGATCGCGCCGACCTCGATCATATCAACGCGCTCGGCGTGGAGTGCATCGGCGATTTGCGGAATGACGGTTTCCGCCAGATGGTCGGGCAATCCACTGAACAGAAGCGCCCGGCTTCCCAAGTTGCGGCCCAGCACGCCGACTTCCGTCCGGCGGCCCCAGCCGAAGACGACTTGCCTGGGTGCGATGAAGTTGTATTGGAGCATGGTACCCAGCATTATACCGAATCAGATTCGATCGAGGCAATCCACCCAGCGAGACAACTCGATGCGTTCGGCTGGTTCCAGGGGACGGGGATCATCGCCGAGGTCTTTGACGGTAACCGGATACTTCGCCTTGCGAAGCTGCTCGATCGCTTTCTCCACGGACGAGGCATGAGGCGATTTCGCCGTGCGGGCCACGTAGAACGCCAAACGCTCAAGCGGCTCATTCGGGGCTACCACAGGCGGCAGGGGTGAGTCCAGTATGGCTACGCCCCGGACAACGTCGCGGTTCCGCGACGCGACCATTAGGGCCATCGCGCCGCCGGCTCCGCGCCCGGCCAGGACAATGCGAGCTGGATCAATCGGATAATCGGCCAACATCTGATCAATCAGCTTTCGCATCAGCGGCAGCTCGGTCCGATTCCATTGTTTCGGATCGGCCGATTCGGGCGCAAGGAGAATCCATCCGTCCCGGTCGCATTCCGATTTCCATTGGGCAAGAAGCTCATCCCACGCGGAACCGTCCGGTTCGCGCAGCCAGACCACCAGACCGTAGGGCGTCTTCGGCGGATTGCCGCCGGGTACATACGCCCAAGCATCGTTGGGGAACTCCGGAATCTTGACGGAAACGCGGACTTGTGGCAGTACCGGCTCGCCGGCGGACTCCTTCTTCTCGTAGGCGGCCGGCAAGGGGCCTTCCGGGATGGCTTCCGGCAGTCGGCCGAGCGTTGCCTTCATATCCAAGGACTTGCCGTCGCGAACGACCGTGAACTCGGCCTCGCTTTCGGGTTCATATTGCGACAGTTCGTCCCGCAGCTCGTTGGACCCGGCAATCGGTTTGACGGCCAGCGTTGCAAGTCGATCGCCGGGCTGGATACCGGCTCGTGCCGCCGGGCCGGCTGGATAGACGAACCGGACCGCCACGCCGCCGTCGGACGGCGGGTCGCGCATCGGCAGGATACCCAGGAATGGATGTTCGTAGGCCGTCAGCTTCGCAACGAGTTCCACTTCATGTTCGAGCCGTTCGTCGCCGCGCGCGATGGCAAGGCGGACTTTTTCACCGGCATGGAACTTGGCCAGTTCCTCCTTCAACTGAGCGGTACGCTCGACGGGTCGGCCGTCGATTGCGGCGATCCGGTCGCCAACCTTGATTCCGGCCTTTCGTGCAGGTGAGTTCGGATGACACGCGGCAACAACCGTTTCGGTAACCGCCGGATTGACGCCGCGAAAGCTGACGCCGAGTAGCCCTGGCAGCAGGTCTTCGCCTTGCTTCAAACGGGGCAAGGCGCGTAGGATCTGATCCGCGTGGACGGCGAACCCGATTCCCGAGTCGTACCATTCGTATCCGGCCAGATCGTCATCGCCTTGGGGTGAAAGCGGCGCGAGTACGCCGATTACGCGACCTGCAATGTCGATCAGTGGCCCGCCGTAGTTGTTCGGCGACACGGCGGCATCGGTCTGCACGGCCTTTCCCCACACCCGACCGAGGGCCGAGACGATGCCGACCGCCATGTTGGGCGTGTCGCCTTCAAATGCGCGGCCCAGGGCCAGTGCCCATTGCCCCACGCGGAGCTGGTCGCCCGGCGCGAAGTCGGGCACGGGCAGCGGCGAGTCAACCTCGATCTTCAACAGCACGATCATGCGGCTCCGATCCGTGGCAACAAGCTTGGCAGGCTTGCGCGTACCGTCGGGCAGGCGAACGAGAATCGACGCGGGATGATGGCGGAAGTTGAACTCGCTCGAAACGATATGGCCGTCTTCGCTTACCACTAGGCCGGTCGTTGGACCGGTGCCGGCCAATACCTTGCCCATGTGCTCCAGACCGCCCAGCGTCTCGATGCGCACGACCGACGGCGCCACGCGCGCCGCCGCGGCGCGGAAGGCTTGCTCTTCCAGGTCGCCCAGTTCGGCGGCACCTGCAATCGGCATGGCCGCACCGAGGGTGAGCCACAGGCCAGCCGTTCTGCACAGCAGCAGTGTCATAAAGGGAGCATTCCTCGGCAAACGGTTCGGCGTCGTCATGGCAATCTCATGGAGTTGTCGGATTCCACCTTGAGGATAACCTCGCTCAGTTCCGGCGTCTCGTCTCCCCGAAGGACGGTGAGCTGGATCTCGTTGCCGAGTGCAATGCGCTCCAGTTCGTCGCGGAACGCCGCGCAAGACTGGATGAGCTGGTCACCCAGCAGGAGCACGAGGTCGTCGGGCTGAATGCCGACCTTGGCGGCGGGCGACCCCTCGCGCACCGACTCCACGAAAGGAGGCGTGCGGTCGAGCACGTCCGGCACCAGAC
>CAZASB010000019.1:25380-28477 GCA_964487655.1 uncultured Planctomycetaceae bacterium | reverse complement strand
GCATCCGGGTTCATCCACGTGTCAGGCAATTCTGCACCCAGAAACGGAAGAGCCACTCGCTTTCATCTTCGCCTAAAGGGCGAGCGGCCATGCAAGGGGAATCAGGATCAGGGCGACCGTGCCGACAATCAGCATCAGTGGTAGCCCGGCGCGCAGGTAGTCGCGAGGCTGGTAGCCGCCGGGGCCCATGACCATAAGATTCGTCTGATATCCAATGGGCGTGATGAAACTCAGTGACGCGGCCAAGGCCAGTGCCATGGCAAAGGGGCGGGGACTGAATCCACCAGCGGCTGCCAAGGCCACCGCCAAGGGAAACAGCATGGCGGCCACGGCCGCATTGCTGATTAGCTCGGTAAACACGACCGCCAGCACGTAAAAACCGATCAGCAGCACATAAGGATTATTGCCGGCGCCGCCCACTACTGTATTAGCAATGGCTGCTGCGGCGCCGCTTTCGGTTAATGCACACCCCAAGCCCAATGCGGACGCAATGGTCACGAGCACCTGTAAATCGATGGACCCACGCGCTTCGGCCGCGGGAATGCATCGTCCAACGATCATCAATCCGGCGATGGCCACCGCGGCAATGGTCGGCGAGCCGAATCCCAGGGCCACTCCGGCCGGCTGGAGCCAGCTTGTCACACTCAGCCACGCGATCAGCGCCACGACCAACGCAACCGCCAGCCACGCCCGCTCGTGGCGTCGCGGCTCGGAACCTTCAACGTCGGCCACAAGGAAGAAGTCCCGACTATTGCGGAACGTACTGCTGAACTCGGTACGCGTTTGGAGCAACAGGGTATCGCCGCTACGGAGGATGATGTCGCCCACCTTGCGTCGGAGTTGGGTGCCGTTGCGATGCACGGCCACGACCGCGGCGTTGTACAATCGGCGAAAATTGGCGTAACGTACCGTCGTGCCAACGAGGGGTGACGAACTCGACACCACGGCCTCCGACAAGTGCCGGCCCATACGCCGCTTCGGGTGGATTTCGTACGTCATGTCGGTAGCCGGCACCAGCCCCGGAATCTGCACGAGGTCGAGGATCGTCGATACGACGCCCGTGAAGATCAATCGATCGCGTGCCCGAATGACGTCGTCCGGCGTGACCGGTGTCACGACCTCGTGATCGTGGTCGATTTCAATCAGAAAGAGCCCCCGCAAATGTCGAAGTCCGGCCTGCTCGACGGACTTGCCAATAAGCCGGCATTCCGGTTGCACGAGCATTTCCACCATGTACTCGCGACGCTGTTCGTCAAGTTGCTCCACCAACTCGGTACGGTTGGGAAGCAGCCGATACCCAACGAACATGAGATAGGCGGACCCGAGCAGGGCACATGGGAAGCCGACGCGGCCGATCTCGAAGAGAGTCATCCCATCCATCTTTTCGCGGAATCCCGGCAAGTGTGCGTAGATCGGTTCCTGCCGAGCGTCGGCCAGCCGAACACCCTCTCGCACCTGCTCCTGCTTGAGCAGCCCATTCACAATAATGTTTGTGCTGGTTCCGATAAGCGTACATGTTCCACCCATAATGGCTGCATAGCTTATGGGGAGGAGTATGCGGGAGGGCGAGACTCCGCGACGGCGGCACCAAGTGAGCACAACTGGCACGAACATGGCGACAACCGGCGTGTTGTTAATAAATGCGGAAATACCGAGCACAACGCAGACAAGCCGTCGTATGGCGCCGCCAACCGTTGTGGTGGCGCCAAGCAACAGGCTGCCGATCCGGTCGAGCACACCGGTCGAACGGAGGCCCGCGGCAACGACGAACAACGCGCCGATTGTCAGCACGGCGGGATTGGCAAAGCCAGCAAATGCCTGGTTGGGCGTGATGACTCCGCACAGCGTGACGGTAACGAGCCCTCCGAGGAAGAGCAGATCGGCCGGAATGCCGCGGCGTTGGAGCCCTACGAATACCGCAAGCGTAACAGCCAGACTCAGCCAAGCATGTAGCGACATAGAAGACAAAGTCTCACGGAAAGGATCAATCCATCAGTTTTACATAGATTACCCAGGCCGCAATTCTAGCATACGACGTTTGATTTGCACACAACCGTTCCGGTTTATTCAGCCGGTCTTAGCTGTGTGGTTTGGGTAAACTTCGATTTCGGTTCTAGTTGCCGAGAGCCCTTGAATTGCCTAATGACCGTATTTTCGCTTCTCCGATACAACTATCGAATACTTCCGCCCGGACAAGCCAACACCGGGCAATCTGGACCGTGGAGGGCGCCGGCAACGGACCCAACGGAAACACGATTTTTCTATTACACACACGGGGTACTTTCCCGGGAGGACTTTGGAACATGAGGTGTTCACGACTTACTTTCCCATTCGGTCTGTTTCTACTGACCGGGGCCTTGGTAGTGCTGGAACCTTCAAGTGGCCGCTCGGC
This sequence comes from uncultured Planctomycetaceae bacterium, assembly GCA_964487655.1. Lineage (GTDB taxonomy): Bacteria > Planctomycetota > Planctomycetia > Pirellulales > Thermoguttaceae > PWXP01. Next base: position 26,085 of record CAZASB010000019.1, on the reverse strand, counting down.
GATGGCCGCTGAAGTCGGGCCCGCGGCTCCCCCTTACGCCGAGGCCAACAACCCTGAGAGCGATTGGTACTACTCGGGACGCTGGTACGACGAGTACCACGGCTATCCCATCCACGACGCTTATGGAGGCGACTACCAGCCGAACGATCAGACAGGCGATCAGACAGACGACCAGGCAGACAGCGAGACGCCCATCCAGACGCTCAGTGGCAACAGCTACGAGTACGACTGCGACTACGAGTACGACTATTGGCAAGACAAGTACACAGAGCCTGAGAATTATGTCGCAGACGAGCAGATACTGGAAGCGGACGTTGATGAGGACGAAGAGGCAACGGAAACGGACGATGCCGCCGACACAACCGACCACCACGAGGCGGCGGTAGACTCCGACATTGAGAAGGCAGCTCGGAAGAATCATGTTGACGACTCCTACGGCTACGCCGATGGCTATGAAGACTATAACCATGGCAAGTACGATGCCTATCTCGAAGACGAATACGACTATAATGAAAGCTATGCCTCTGAGAGTACGCCTTCCGAGGCCGTGACCCAGGATGCCACCGAGCAAACTGATGACCTGTCCGATATCCGTTACGGCGACGGATACTACGATGAGTACGGGTATGACGCCTACCTCGAAGACAAATACCGCTACACCGAAGGCTACAATGCCGAGAGCACGCCTTCCGAGGCTGTTACCGA
>CAZASB010000019.1:22175-25280 GCA_964487655.1 uncultured Planctomycetaceae bacterium | reverse complement strand
ACCGCTACACCGAAGGCTACAATGCCGAGAGCACGCCTTCCGAGGCTGTTACCGAAGTCGTAACCCAGGATGCCACCGAGCAAACCGACGACCTGTCCGATACTCGCCACGGCGACGGATACTACGATGAGTACGGGTATGACGCCTACCTCGAAGGCGAATACCGCTACGCCGAAGGCTACAATGCCGAGAGCACGCCTTCCGAGGCTGTTACCGAGGCTGTTACCGAGGCTGTTACCGAAGTCGTAACCCAGGATGCCACCGAGCAAACCGACGACCTGTCCGATACTCGCCACGGCGACGGATACTACGATGAGTACGGGCATGACGCCTACCTCGAAGACGAATACCGCTACGGTTATGGCCATGACAAGTACGGCCGTGACTACACCTATCGCGATAACTCAGAATACGATTCCGATTACGACGACAACACCGAGTACCAAGAAGAGGTTGAGCACCAGAAAGAAACCGAGCACCAGGAAAAGGCCAACTACGCGGAAGAGACTGAGCACCAAGAAGAGACCGGCTATCAGGATGAGTTCGAGGGGTACGAAGGATACGAGGACTACGAGGGATACAACAATGGCTACATCAGCGATGAGAATCCCAGTGACGACCATGCCGCCAACAGCGGCGAGTATGGTGAAGATGGCGAGTACGACTACTATTACTGCGAGCATGGGGATGACGAGGACACTGATGCCGCGAACGAAAGTCTGATGGAGCAGGAAACGAACGCCACCGAGGGGACTATGGACCAAACGCGGTACATGGACGATCTCGACCCGTTCACATGGATGCCGAGCGACCTGCTGCAGCCGGCCGACAAGGAGTTGCTCCGCACGTTGAACTCGCTATTCGAGGAGCCTGGCGCCGTGCGTGAACTCGTTCTCAACGAGTACATCGAGGGTCTTGGGCTGGACGCGGCGGAGTTTGTGGCGCGGTTTGAAGAAGCCTTTGGCGGGCGCGCGCTCACGCTGCACGACGACCTGCCGGGCGTGGCGGCCTTGCTGGCTGCGTACCGGATGGTGGAGCAGGGAGAGCTTGGCATGGACGACGGCATTGAGACCTTGCAGCGGGGTTTCAACGGTCTTTCGCCCGAGTGGATCGAAGACGTATCGTTCATCGTAACGGAGTTGCCCGACAACCGAGGCGTCCGTACTGAACATGATCTTCGGGACGAAGACGGCCGTGTTCTTCAGGCAATCCTCGCGGTTTCGTCGCGTTCGGTGGACAGCATCGGCCTGGGCCTGTCAGCCGTCTTCAGCGACCTGACAACCCTGCCCGGCCGATTCCTGGCCGTTGGCGACGCCGTTCGTCTGAGCGATTTTGGCACCGCCGCCATTCACAACTGGACCACCCGTTAACCGGATTGTTCACCCTGGGAGAACCTTGATCGCGCAAGTCCTTGGCATGTCTTCGTAAGCCGGGTCCGGCGGGTATTCTCGCCGCGTGCCCAAAGTACGCCGACCATAGCGACAAACGTCCCGCCAGGACCACTGATAGCGAATCCAGGCCAACCACCACGCAATCCGACTCACGCCCCATTCCCAGTAATCCCCGGCTCATTCGGTTCCTCCCCGAATGAGCCGGTTTTTTGCGCATTTACGCGCCGCGTCATGCCAGGAGGAACTACATGGTCGTTGGCTACCATCGCCATGCAAAGAGAACCGCAAGCAGTATTACGAAGCCAGAAATCCCAATTCCGAGGCACGCCCACGCGACCTCCGGGCGACTGACGCAGGAGAAGACGCCCTCGAAAAACGCTGGGAGTGTCCTGGGTTCCCGTAGATCCGACATCGAGGGTCTACCGGCGTCGCGCGCGGATATGTTGGCGTCGATCCACGGCAGTCGAGGCGGCGGCGCGGATCGCGAGCCACTCTTTGCCTTGACTGAATCAAGGGGAGGCGGCGCGGGGCGCGAGCCGCTCTTTAGCCTCCCGGTATGAAGGGGCGGCGGCACCGGTCGCGAGCCGCTCTTCACATCGGCTGAATGAAGAGGTGGCGGAGTGGTGCGCGCACCGCTTGCCGCGCCATTCCAAACCGGGCCGGGAATTGTCGGAGGGCATACTGTGCCGCCGATTGCCGGCGATTCAGTCTTCGCGTCGATTCCAACGGACCCGGGATGCGGAAGGGGATGCTTCACCGGCTCAATGTCAGGCCGGTGAAGTACATTTCGGGCTGAACTGGAACCGGTCACTCGCCCGCCCTTATTCCCGTTTCCCCCATTCACGCTCTTGGCGCAAGAACTGGCCATCTGACTCAGCGAAGGAATACGATCCATCGGCGAGCGCGCCAGGTCGCACAGACAATCGACCAGTTGCCGGACTCCGGTGTCATGAACGCCTTGCAGTTCGCGGCACAGGGCCGAGGAAGCCGGATTGCGAAGATCGGCGGAACGGAATAGCAGCTTGTCATACCCTGTTGCTTCCACGTGCCTTTGCCATAAGTCCGGCGCCGCTGCAAGCGCCCTCAGCGCCGTGTAGATGACCAGTTCTGAAAAATGGTCTAGATCAAGCGACAGAAGTGTGCTCCCGTTCCGTGCCGGGTGCTGGTATGGCTCAACCCCCAGTTCCTGGTTGCGCCGTCCCACCAGCGCCGGAACGCATAGGCAGTCGTAGTCGACGAGTTTCAACTGCCCTCGTTCATCAACCATGATGTTGGCGTGTTGAAGATCGCCGTGCGCAACGGCGGCATCCTCAAGGTCTTGGGCCACGCCAAGCCATCTCTCCGCTGCCTCGGCGAACGCGCGCGTGTTCCCCTCGCGGCTTCGCGCCCGCGCCCATTGAAACAGGGTATCGCCCTGAACCCACTCCATCAGAATCAACGGATACCATTTTCCATCGCCGGCAGAGCGAATTCCGGAGTCGCGATATTCAAAGGCACAAAGGCAGTTCAGGCGTCGCCTGTTCAAGTAGGCCGAGATATGGTCGTAGCGTTCGCGCCGCTCCGGCGACTCGGTTGTGAACACGCGCACGGCAAACGGGTTCAGGCCCTGGGTATCGGTGGCCTTGAAAACCACCGCGAACGCCCCCGACCAGGGCCGCGGCTGTCCTCGAACGTCCTTTTCGACCGCGCAACGTTGCAGCACCGGATCGCGGAA
>CAZASB010000019.1:0-22075 GCA_964487655.1 uncultured Planctomycetaceae bacterium | reverse complement strand
GTCAACCGGCTTCAACGAAGACACTGCCGCTGTTGGCACGGGTAACATGCCCGCACTGCTGGAACGTATTCCCACCGGAGGACGTTTTGTGGGTCGCGGAGCATCCCGACCTGCTCGGCAGTCCACGGCTTGGCAGCGAGCATACGCAACGTTTCCTTCCCACGCGATTTACGCTAGATGGCGCGGCCGTCGACGCGCGCGGCCGGTCGTGCTATCGGCTGGCTTGCCCGAAGTGCCACTTGGAGGTGCCTCGCGCGACATTGGAGATGCAGCCCGAGTTCATCTCGGTGCTAGGCGGTCCCGCGTGTGGAAAGTCATACCTATTGGCATCCATGGTTTGGTGTGCGCGCCGCGTCTTGCCAAAGGTGTTGCATCTCACGTTCGACGACGCCGATCCTGCACTCAACCAGCGACTGAACGACTACGTGTCGCTACAGTTTCTCAACCCGGACCGTAATCGATTGGTGGCGATCGACAAGACGGACACCGAGGGCGACTTGTACGATACGGTCCAGTTCGGCGACGAAGCGGTAACGTACCCTCGGCCATTCATGTTCATCATTCGCCCGACGGTAGAACACCCGATCGCGGAATCCGCTGGTCGCGTGTTATGCGTGTACGATAATGCCGGCGAGAGTTTTCTTCCCGGGCAGGATCTTTCGTCGCGTCCGGTAACGCGCCACTTGGCTAAATCCAGTGCATTGATGTTCTGCTTCGATCCCACGCAAGACACGCGATTCCGGGACGCCTGCCGTGGTCGAACGGAGGATCCTCAAATGGCCGATCGCAATGGATTGCTCCACCGCGAGAATCCAACTCCGCAGGCGTCCATTCTGTCGGAAGCGGCGCAGCGGGTCCGGCGCTATGCGGGGCTATCGCAGAACGCGCGGCACAATCGCCCGCTATTCGTCGTCGTGACCAAGTTCGATAGTTGGGCCCGGCTGTTGAAGCATCCGGAACTGCCGAGGCCCTTCGTGCGCCGAGAAGGCTCCCACATGGCCACGTTCGAGTTCCAGGTTGTCGATCGCGTCTCGAAGATGATCCGAGAACTGCTCTGGAGGCTTTGTCCGGAAGTGGTGTCGGTTGCCGAGGGGTTCGCGAGCCACGTGCGTTACATTCCCGTCAGCGCAACGGGCTGCGCCCCGGAGGTGGACCAACAAACCAGCGCATTGGGCTTTCGGCCGCACTCGATTAAGCCTGTCTGGTCCGAGGTGCCGTTGGTGTGCGCGATGTCTGGATGGATGACCCCGTTGGTACCCCAAGCAGGACGGCATCACGGCATCGAGACAGCCGGCATGTCTGGCAATGATGATGGAAAGTCGGTTTCCTCGGAAAGGACGGCAACGTCGTGGGCCAAGAACTGATTTACACGTCGGCGCCGCGGGGATTGAAGGCCGGTAGCCACGGCTTCTGCACGGTGATCAGCACCGCAGGCATGAACGCCAATTTGGCCCAGCGGCTGGAATCGCTTAGTGGCTACCGTCACGTGTTCGGACCGCAAGACACCAATGCGCGACTGAACCCGGTTGTTTTCTCGCACTTGCTGCTGGTAATGGGTGGTCGGCCGTACCATGTGCTTTCCCGCATTGCCGACGCGGGACTCGACTATACACATCGGACGAACAAGCTGGCGCACCACGTCGTTCTCGACGTCTCGGAGCGGGTTTCCGCGGGCCCCGCCTGGTTGCTAGGTCAGTCTGGCTTTCTCGCGACAACCTTTGACGGTCAGCCACGAATGCTGCCCGTCGGCCGAAGACCCCCCGAGGGCAGCGAGACACTGGGCGCGTGTCGGCATTGGGCGCGGGTCACCGGCGATGCCGGCTGGGGCGGCGTCCTGGCCGAAGCCACGGCATTGGGCCGAAAGGCGTATCTCATCTTTCGCCCCGGCGTGGAGATGCTGCCGCTGCTGGCGGAATCGCTCGCCCTGTTGCCGCCGGAGAAGCGCTGGGACATCACTTTCAGCACGTATCTTACCGGCCTGCCGCCGGGGGTCGAGTGCCAGTTGTCATGCGTGGTGCAAGGCAGTCCCGAGCACGCGCGCGTGCGTCAAACTCCCAATGCATTGGTGATCGATTTGTGCGGATCGCTCGGGCCCGCGCCCGAAGGCGAGTACGCACATGCCGCTCGGTCCGGCGACGTATCGAGGCTGGCTGGCCCCGCAGCGCCGGCCGTCGACGAATATCCACTGCCGCGGAACGCCCCCGCATTCGACGTTGCACTTGCCGGGGATGACGCGGTTGCCGCGAGGTCTTATGGACTCCAAGGAGGCAGCCCACCGCCACTCGCCCAGCCAACGTACTCAACGGCATCGCAACTCGACCCGGTCCTCCAGCGACGGACTTTCCTCCGTCGCAAGGAAGCGTCCAAGTGGCCGCCCTACGCTCTGCTGGCAGGCATCGTGCTACTTTTCGTCGGTGGCGCAACCGCGCTCTGGCTGGCAAGCCGGGGAGGAACCGAAACGGTACACAATAATGGCGAAGTAGTTTCCATAATCGAGCAACAAGACAATTCAATTGATAAGCCAGCGGACGAGGCTGCTAAACCTGCTCAAGAGTCGCCCGTTCCCGACGCCGAGGCTGCGGAGAGGAGTGAGGGGGACAGTCCTCGGAGTTCCCCGAAAGCCGACAGAGAAGAGCCCACGGTAGCCGGCGATCAAACGAAACTGCAACAACAGGGCGATGGGCCAGCACAAGACACACCGAAATCATCTAATACCCCGTCTAGGCAAACGGAAGGTAATATCGCACAGAACGAGGTCGCCGACGCCCCCGCCACGCCGGGCCCAGATGAGGGAGGAAAGCTGGACGAATCTGCCAAGCCCGAAGGGACTACAGAAAACTCCGTATCTTCGCAAACGCAGGAGGCAGCATCGATGTCGGAGGGTGAAGGCAAGGCAGAGGAATCGACAGGCACGCAACCGCCGAAGCCGTCCAAACCCGACTGGCCCGAGTCCATAGAAATCGTATCGGAAGACGGCAAGCTCGAACAAGACCGCTGGTACGACATTGTTGGCCCTGGGTCGCTGCAGCCAAGCGACACACTTGAGTTGGTCGGATTGAGTACGCTATTGCCGGATTTCGCGTTTCACAAATCGTCGCCCAAGGGAGAATGGCGCATCGAGGAGCGTAATAGAGGAATACACATAGCGACGTTTGAATCACATGAGGGAAATCTCAAGTTTCGTTGGCAAAACGGCTACATCCAAGCTAGGCTGATACGGAATTGCCGACTTGTCGTACGCAGAGACGAGACTGAGGTCGCAAGCATTGCATTGCGCAAGTCTATAAGAGCCGATAAACTACCCTCAGGTCTATTTATGGACAGCAAAGCAATTGCGCTACCGCATCTTGAAGATTTGCCTGCCACTAATTACCTAAAGTGGGAGTTTGTCGACGAAGCGGTTGCGACGCCAGCACTCCCCACGATTGACTTTAGTTTGCTTGACAATGGCAACTTCATGTGGAACGTTGTTATTCGACACGGCAACGAACATATCAATGCTGTGATACGCAAGATCGAATTTGTAAATAAGGGTGACCAAATTGTGGCACGTGACCCGAAGCTGACGATTGAAATCTCGCTCGCTGATCCCGGAAGAATGAAAGAAGTGAATGAAAAATTCACTGAGTCTCGAGCAGAAGTTCGGCGGCAAATGGGTGAAATGGAGAAGAAAGTTCAAGATGCGATTCAGGGGCGGCAGACTGAATTGCAGAAACTCAACCCAGGGACTGCTCCTAAAGACCAACAGCCAGACCGCAATCGCAAAATAGAGGAACATAAATCCAAAATTAACGAGCTTGAACAGCCGGCACGTCTCCTTGAGCTGCTGGATGCTCTGGACAAAGTACACGTTGGTTACCGCATTCATGTAGACCTGGATGGGGGCAAGAGATGTCTATTGGTTGAAGGAATGGGGAAACCGTCCAACGGAGAGTCTGACGCTGCCCAGGCACCGACGATGGATACTAATTTGTCGGAAGACGCACGATAACGCTACCCTGACCATTTAACCATTCATGCTCGACTACCAACGCATTGCCGACGACGTACGCAATTCCCTTTCCGTGCAGGGGATGGAGGATGTCGACTATCTGCGCGCGATCGTTGCCGACTTTGCCGTGGCGTGCGAGGAGGTGAACGAGCGGTTGCAGCAGTGCGAAGCCCTGTTGCGCCGCGGGCTGCGGAGCGAGGCGCTGCACCTGTGTGAGATCGAGCCCAACCTGCTCGACGCCGTCGCGTCGCTCGATTTCCCCGAGCGAGCCCAGTGGGAAGAGTCCCTTGTTCAGTACAACCTGGTCCCGCCCGTCCCATTGAATATCGCGGCGGCCGAGACGCTCAACGAGGCCTACGCATTCGAGCAGCCGATGGGAAAGCTGCTCCGCAACCATCGTCTTCTGGCGCTCTCCCGCGGACCGCTTTGCGACCGCATCAGCGTTCTCCGCCGCCTGGCCGATGCCGACTCGGCCAACCCGATCTGGTCGGAGGACGTCGATGCCTTCGAGCGCGCGCGGCTGGAGCAAATACGCGGCGAGGCAATTGCCGCCGGCACGCGAGGCGACTTCGGCGCGGTCAAGCAGCTTTATGACGAGGTTCTTGATCCTTCGTGGCGAAACCCGCCGCCCAGCCACGTGATTGAGTCGGTGGCGGGCATCCACGAACAGTTGTTGCATGACCGTTTGCATGAACGGCTCAAGGCCACCGAGCGTCATTTGCACGGCGCCTTCAGCGCTTTCGACGTGGCTCGGGGGCGTCATTTTCGCGCGCAATGGAACGAGTTGACCTCAACGCCCGGCTTCGCGGCCAGTCCCGAGATATCGAACCGCGCAACCCCGGCACTCCAGTGGTTGGAGGAGCAGGATCGGCTCGATCAACGGCGACAGCGGCACGATGTGGCGGTCGCGGCCCTGCACCAGGCGCTGGCTCGGAATCACTCTCTGACGAAACTTCAGCAGTGTTACCATCATGCCACGCGCGCCGGCGAGCCTCTGCCTGGTGACCTGGAGCGGCGATATTACGAGCGAGTCGAGTCCCTCAAACGGGCCTCCACGCGCCGCCGCTACCTCGTCACGCTGGGCGTTGTCGCAATGGTAGTCCTGCTTGCAGGCGGCATCCGTTGGACAATGGGGCGGCAAGCGAGGTCTTCCCGACTTGCGCAAACGCGTGAGAACCTGGAAAAGCTGATCGAACAGGATGATCTGGACTCCGCGGACAACTATCGCAAACAGCTCGAACGAGAAGAGCCGGAGTCGCTCGAAGAACCGGCAATCGCCCTCGTCATCGCCCAGTTGGATCGGGCGATTGTCGAGGAGTCGCGGCGGAAGAAGGAGTACCGAAGCGCCATCGCCCTGGTCGAAGAGTCGCTCGAAGGCGATGCGCCGGAATCCATTGAGCCCGATACCCATTCACTCTCCACGGCCGAGAGGCTGGCAAGAACGGATGAGGAAAAGGGCATGGTGACCAAGTTGGCGCAACGGATTGAGAAGAACAAGTCGGAAGTCCGCGAGAAGAATATCCAGGCCCTTCGCGCGGACTTCGATTCACTCGGCACGAAGGTTGCCCTTCTGGAACGTCGCGGACATGAGAAGTTGGATCAATATCGGGAACCCCTGCAAGAGGCGGGAAGCTCACTCAAACATCTGACTGCACGGGCCAAGTCGATGGGCGCCCACGGTCTTTTCGAGCGAGACGACAACGAATTATCTGAAATCGTGACGAAGCTCCAGCAGTGGATATCGCAGTGTGAACGGGAGGAGCGGTCACTGGTAGCCCTTACGCGTTCCACGGGCGATTGCGCCGCATATCAGGGCGCGCTGCGAGAGTATGCCGCTCAGTTCGCGGCGTCGCCCAGGGCGACCGATTTTCTTCGCGTGGCGGAGAGCAGACCCGTTTGGGAGGCGGTGGTCCATTTCAGCCAGTTTGTCGAGCGTTGGAACCACGAAGTTCCAGCCCGGCTGGATCCCGAAAAGGCCGGGGAATACCTCGCCACGGTGCAAGGCCTTCTTCGCGGTGGCGAAGGCACGCTCCGCGACACGCCACTTGGCAATGCGCTCCAGCAACGCGCGCCACTGCTGGAAGCCATCGCTCGCCGTGATTCGCCACGCCTGCGAGATCCATTGCAGCACGAGTTGGAACAGCCCATCATGCGAGGTTGTTGGTGCATTACGGCTCTCGCTAGTGGAAAGCGCTATTTTGTGCTGGAGGAACCGAAGCTCAAGCCGGGCGTCAACAACATTCGATTCGTCATCAACCGGGCCGGTGAATTGCGTAGTGGCATTGTCCGGGCCGAGGATGCCGAGATTACCGTGGCGCCTCAAGTCCTCTTGGGCAAGGAAATCCGGTCCATACTGACGAAACTTGACCACCAAGAATGGGAATCACAGTTATACCAGATCATGGAAGCGATCTATCGTGCCAAGGACGTCGACGACGTTCTCCGATTCGACTTGCTCAGAATGACGCTCAAGAAGGCCAGCGACGGCAGCTATCCCATTGCGAAAGCATTCGAGAAGCACAGCGAAGTCTTCAACCACTCAAAGGTGGATTTGTTCGCAAACTGGATGGACCCGAATTGCCCCGAGGCCCAGAAGGCTCGGCAACTCGCCCGGGCGGAATTGAACCAGGTACCCTCGTTCGCCACGGCATGGAAACAGGCAGAGGAACAATTGGCAACCCTTTGGCAGCCGCCGGGAAGTCCATTTCTTTGGGCAGGATGGCTTCGCAAGAACCTACAAGACCAATGGGAGCCCGTGGTCAACGAGCCTCCCTCTCGTCCGGGGGACTTGTTCGTTTTTTGTACCGAGGGAGACAATGTTGAGAGTGTGCGAATCGGTACAATTCAAGGTAGTGAGATGGTGCTGAGTTCAATTGCCGCGGTGCCCCTCCTTCGGGAAGGCATGCCGCTGTTTGTCGTTATCGCCCCGCCCGGGCAGGCCGTGGCGTCAAATTGAGCGAAGGAGCCACACGATGGCCGAGGTGTTGTATGTTCGTCTTCGCGGCAGGGTGCTCGGCCCCTTCGACGAGATGAAACTCCGCGAGTTGGCAAGGCGAGGACAACTCGGCCGATTGCACCAGCTTTCAGCCGACGGAGTGAACTGGATGCCGGCGTCTTCCCGCCCGCATCTGTTCTCATCGCAAACCGAACACGCGCCCGAAACCGTCCGCACATTGCCTGCGGCCGTCTCGGAGCCTGCCGCTGGCTCCCCCTGGAATGTCAGGCAGGCTGAACTGCGGAATTCGCCTGCCGTCAACGCCACGGTATCCGACGGACAGCAATGGTACTATGAACTTGGCGGGCAAGAAAACGGCCCAGTTTCGCGCGCCTCGCTGATGGATGCAATCGCGTCCGGAAGACTCAAATCGACCAACCAGGCGTGGGTGGAGGGAATGCAAGGTTGGGCAACCCTTGCCGAGGTGCCCGAGTTCGCGCACCTGTTCCAGTCGCAATCCATACAAGGCCGCGCGGGGCAAGACGCTGCGGTGGCCGAAGGAGATGCGCTTCCCGCCCATTTGTGCCGAGCCGCCGTGGATTCGCGCCCGTGGATTCTGACCATTGGCATCACCACCCTGGTTTTCGCCGTCCCCTGTGGTCTTCTCGGCCTTTTCTTACTGATTACCGGAGCAAACCGCGGCATTCCTCCTGTTGTCGTGGTAGGCATTAGCCACCTCATAGGCGCCATTGTACAGATCGTTGCTGCCTTCATCCTGTTGCAGTATGCAAGCAGGCTTGCAGTGCTTCGCTACAACAGGGCCCCCATTGTCCTTACCAAGGCACTTCAAACGATTGGCGTCTTTTGGGTCTATATGGCAATTCTCATGCTGGTGGCCACCGGTCTGGTGCTATTGACCATATTGTGGATTGGGGCATTTGCCGAGGCGCCCCCGATTTGGAGCCTACCTGGGTAAATAGCCTCCATGACTGCCGAAGGCTATGCCGAGCTTCCCTGAATGCGAAGGAGTACACTGTTGAACCGAGAATTGAATCGTCGGGCGTTTTTGAACAGGAGTTTCCGTGCGGGCGCGGCCGTCGCCGGGGTTGGCGCGATCGGGATTCCGGTCATCGTGCCGTCGTCCGCGATCGGTCTCGATGGGAACACGGCGCCGAGCGACCGGATTACCATGGGGTTGATCGGCTGCGGAAGCCACGGGCGCGGCTGGAACGTGGACCGCATGTTCGACAATCCGGCGCAGCAGATCGTTGCCGTTTGCGACGTCGATCAACTCTACGTGAGCGAGGCGCGGCAGAAGGTTGACGCATTCTATTCGGAAAAGGCCGGGGCCGGCTACAAGGCGTGCGCCACGTATGGTGATTTTCGCGATCTGGTCAACCGCAAGGACATCGACGCGATCGATATCGTCACGCCCGACCACTGGCACACGCTCATGTCGGTCTTCGCCATGAAGGCAGGCAAGGACGTCATTTGCGAGAAGCCAACGCTCACCATCGCCGAGGGCCGGATATTGAGCGACGTCCAAAAGGCGACCGCTCGTGTGTATCAAACTGCCTCGGAGAACCGCTCGATCGATAGCTTCCAGTACATGGTCAATGTGGTGCGAGGCGGCCATCTCGGCGAGCTTCGGCACATCAAGGTCATGCTTCCGCCGGGCAATCGGCGTGATCGCGATCCGAACAAGGCGCGGCAAGACACGAGTTTCTCGATATCCGAAGCGCCGGCGAACCTTGACTATGAGAAATGGCTCGGTCCAGCGCCGCTGAAGCCGTACGTTCCAGCCCGGGTCCACTACAATTGGCGATGGAACTTCGACTATAGCGGCGGCGTACTGACCGATTGGGCCTCGCACTTGGTCAACCTGTCGCAATGGGCGAACGACGCCGACGACACCGGGCCGGTCGAGGTGCGGGGAACGGGTAAGTTCCCCGACTTCAGCGAGCCTTGGAACACGGCCGAGACGTTCGATATTCATTATCGCTACGCAAACGGCGTGACGTTGCACGTTTGGAGCGAAGTGCCGGGCGTGAAGTTCGAGGGGACCAAGGGCTGGATCATGATGCGCGGCTGGCGACAGGATATTCGCGCAAGTGACGACTCGCTGCTGGGGCTCGTCTTCGAGGGCGACAAGAACCTTGGCCGCCCGGAAAGCACGGTCAAGGCCCGCGGTGGCAGCGGCGGCGAGCACCTGGACTTCACTCGTTGCGTCAAGTCGCGGGAATTGTGCTACTACTCGGCCGAGTGCGGCCATCGCAACCATACGATTTCGCACATGGGCAACATCTCAATGCTCCTGGGCGGCGCGAAGCTGTTGTGGAACCCGCAAGTCGAGCAATTTGAAGGCGACCGGGCCGACGAAGCAAACCGTCACTTCTGCCGCGACCGCGAGCAACGCGAGCCCTGGACCTTTGCGAACGTCGACTCGTGGATCAACGTGGGTTGACGCTCGCGTTACCAGGGGTTTTCCATCATGCCAACTATCTGCCGAGCAAGGCTCTCAATGGCCTCCTGTTGCGCGGTGGCAATGGACTGGCCGACTTGCGGCACTAGTTTGGCATTGCCGCTCACGCTGGCAATCTCGGCTGGCAGCGGCAGAGGTTCCGACTGCCGCAGCGCAATCCCGCGACGATCCGTCCAACTCACTTCAACCTGAAAGTCGATCTGGAGCTGGGTCGGGTCACCGGTGCGGCCGGGGATGACCACTCGCTTCGTGTCGCTCACCAGCCGGCACCGGAGCACACTATCGGCATTTGGGTTGCCCGTCGCCTTGTATGGGGTGCGCAGCTCGATCTCCTTGACGATGGCCTCGGTCAGGCGTTCGCCCAGGTTGCGGCGGAAGCTTGCGGATTCAATGACCGGAACGTAGACCGTTTCGATATGCGTGGGATAAAGAGTCTGATTGCCAATCTGGTACGCCGCGCAGCCGGGCAGCACGGACACGAGCAGGCATGGAAATAGCGGCAGAATGAAACGCACGGCTAGCGCCTCTTTTCCGGCAGCAAATTGGTTAGCCATTCGAAGTGGTTCGGCGGCTCGTCGGGTTTGTCGCGAATGGCTTCGATTCTCTGCCTCGCGCGCTCGGCGGTTTGACTCTTGGGAAACTGGTCGAGAACGAGGTTGTAGTAGTATCGCGAGGCGCCGTAACAGTGTTTCGCTTCGTAGAACTGCCCCATGTCGTAATCGCGCATCGCCCGCTGCTCGACAATCTGCGCCTGGTTGCGAACGAGGCGATCCTGCTCCTCGCCAAGCTTTTCGGGGAATAGCGTCAGCGCCTGGTCGACGATTTCACCAGCCTCTTCCAGCGCTTTCCCGTCGTAGTACGAGCCCTGGTAGATGTGTTTCTTGGCTTGCAATCCAAGCAGGTGCGCCTCCATTTGGTACTCGCTATCGGGATACTCCCGTCGCAAGAGATCGTAGTTCCAAGCCGCGTTCTCAAACTGATTGCGCACGAAATACCCGTTCCCCATGGCCATGATGGAGTGGTCGGCCAACGGGCCCGTGGGATCATGCAGACGGATTCTCTGATACGCCTCGACCGCATGACCAAACGTGTCGAACCGGGGCCGCTTCTTGTCCGTCAAGTTCGGAGTAATGGGCCAGGTACCTGCTCGGCGCTGCTGCTGGTCCCAATACCGCGCGATGGCGAACGTACGATTCATGACGGTATCGAGATACCGGGTATTGGTGTGGTTCTTCAGGAGCCTGCCATAGGCGTCGTGCGCCTTGAAGTACTGGTCGGTGAAGAAACGGCATTCACCCAACAGGAAGAGGGCATCTTCCTCGATCGTGGATTCGGGCCAACGGTCGGCGGCCGTGCTGAGTTCCGTGGCGGCTTCCGCGTATTTGCCCTCCTGGAACAGGGCTTCGCCCTTCTTCAGGGCGTCCTTGGCGATCTTCTTGTCAGGGCCATAGCCAACCGACGTCTTGATATTCTTGACGATGTTTTCCAGGTAGAAGTCGTCCGGTCCAACCCCTCCTGCCGAACGCTGCTTGGGACCGTCGTCGTCGAAGTCGGAGTCGATCGGTTCGCCGATTGGTGAACCCGGCAGAGATTGAGCACCGTAAGCCGGGCTGGGATCGACCGGGTTGATATCGGCCGGGTTGGGATCGGCCGGGAGCGGCGTGCCTGGCAGGACAGCGGTGGCGTCCGGCGGTGCGGCATCGGCGTCCGGCGGTGCGGCATCGGCGTCCGGCGGTGCGGCATCGGCGTCCGGCTCTTTCTGGCCGGTTAGTTTGCGGAACAGCCACCCCTCATGCGGGTCGTCGCTGCCCGATTGCGAGCGATGCACCGACTGCGCGTGGGTTGCCCCCGTCGGTACTGGCGGAACCCCAAGACAACCGGCCGCGCAGGTGGCGGAAAATAGAACAAACAACAGCAGTCGCAGCCGTGAAATTGGCATCGAAGGACGTCCTTGTCCGTTGCGAAAAGCTCAAGGTAAAACACACGCGATCGTCGGCCCCGCTTGCACTACCCGCACATGGCATCACTCGGACAGGTTTCCGAGGTAAGCGTGTAAACGGAGCCTCTTACCCACCAGGTGCGAAATATACTGGTTCAATACGCCTCGCATCTCCCCAAGGATTCGCGAGTCGAGGTTCATGTGGCGCCAAACATTGCAGTTGGCATCGGTAAACTGTTTCATGGTTTGGAGCATTCCTGGAGTTACCGCCGCAACGTGACGTCTTCCGGAGCGATGCTTCGGACACACAACGCCGCCATCGGACAGGGCAAAGGCCACCCGGCCGTTCATCGGAACAGGGTTTCCACACTCCACGCATTCGGTCAGCAAGGGCGCGTGCCCCAGCAGCCGAAGCGCAACTAATTCAAACCGGACTACCAACCGGCCGACCGACTCGCCGGCGGCCAGTGCCGCGAGCGTGCCTTCGGCCAGATCAAAAAGGTCCGGGTGGGGGTCGTTCTCATCAGTCAACTCGCGGAGCAGTTCCGCCACGTAATAGCCTGCGTACAACGACCGGAGGTCGTGCCCAGGCGGACGAAAGCGTCGGATCAGCTTCGCTTCGGTCAAAAGGTCAAGGGATTCGGACGATTTGTGGAGGAAGACTATTCGACAAAGGGCCAACAGGTCAAGAGCAGAGTCGAAAGGACCTTTAAGGCGTCTTCCTCCTTTCGCAAGCATACCCAGCTTGCCATGTTCGCGGGTAAAAACGGTCAATACCAAGCTCGTCTCGCTGAAATTGACGGTGCGCAGAATGAGGGCGGTAGCCTTTTCGACAGACATGGTGGTTTTATCCCGTTTCTGGTCGGGGATGGTCGAGTACCTCAATTCGCACGCGTTCGATTCGGCGGCGGGTGGCTTCGATCACGATGATCCGGACATTGTTCCAGACCAGTTCCTCGCCCACGGTCGGGATATGGCCCAACTCGCTGAACACCATGCCTCCGATGGTATCGAAGTCGCCATCGTCGGGTAGGTGCAAGGTCAGGCGTTCGTTGATTTCGTCGATATGGACCTTGCCGAGCGCTTCGCACAGCCCGTCATCGAACATGTGGATACCCTCGATCAGGTCGGGGTCGTATTCGTCAATGATCTCGCCGACGATTTCCTCGAGTACGTCTTCCATGGTTACCAGCCCGGAAACTCCGCCGTACTCATCCAGTACGATTGCCATGTGGCTCCGCGTGAGTTGGAACTCCTGGAGCAATGCGTTAATCGGCTTGGTCTCGGGCACGAAGAACGGCTCGCGCAGCAGTTCGGTCCAGGAACGTCGCGGAAGGTTCGGTCCCTTGGCGAGTTCGGGCAACAGGTCCTTCGTGACAAGCATTCCGATGATGTCGTCACGGTTCTTGTCGGTAACGGGAATGCGGGTGTGTGTCGAGTGGACAATGAAATCGAGCAACTCGTCCCAGCCGAGCGACTTTGAAATGGCAACCATATCGGTCCGCGGAGTCATAATCTCGGACACATCGGCATCGCCCAGTTCGATAATGCCCTCGATCATCTCGCGAGCGTCTTCTTCGAGCAAGCCCTCGCGATGGCCCTCGCTGACGATGGCGAGAATATCTTCCTCGAACGATTCCTCGCTGGGCTCTTCGACCAGGCGACCGGCGAGGCGATGCATCATGGTGTCGACAACGCGGGCAGCCATTACCAGCGGCAGGAGCACGTAGTACAAGAGTTGCCACGCAGGCCAGGTGTAATACAGGAACGGTTCCGCCCACAATCGGACCACGGCCCAGGGAATCCAGATTTCAGCGGCCAGCAGAGCCAGCGTTCCAACGGCAAGGCTGGACACGATCAGCACGGGGTTTGGCGGTCCCGAGCCGTGCGGCGCGACCCAGGTCCAAAAACTGTACGTTCCGACGAAGAAGGCCGTCGCCACAACCTGGAGCGTTTCCGCCGCCAAGGCCACGTGGTCGTGCCGTCGCAGGATTTGCCCCAATCGATCCAGCGCGCCGTGCCGGTGACACACTTCCTTCAACTCATGCGGGCCAAACTCGACGAGTGACCGCGAGCCGATCGCCGCCAAGCACGTGAGCGCCAACCCGAACGCGGCAAGCCAGAATGTCGGTTCCGGTATCACGAATCAATGTTCCTTTCGACGCACTATCAATATAACGAGTGGCAAGTTCAGGAGCCCTCCGCCGATGCCGCGCGAGCGCGATAACAGGGACGCAGTCCAAATTGCATGAGCGTCGATCGCTCCAGTTTCCGCATGGCGGTCCGCTGCCTTGGCGTTGCATCGAGACAGCCTGCCAGATGGAGCGCGCCGTGAACCACGTACAGGAGCAATTCGTCGGCCGGAGACCATCCATACCGGGCCGCCGCATGCATGGCGGTTTCCGCGCTGGTAATCACCTCGCCTTCGAGCCGATCGGGACCGGATTCCAGCGTGAAGCTTAGAACGTCGGTTGGCGTCGGATCGTCGAGATACTGGCCGTGCAATTCGGCGATGATAGCGTCGTTGACGATGGCGAGGCTCACCTCTGCCTCGTTGCGGCCGGCCTGCTGGAGCGATAAGCGCACCGCCTTCTTTAGCCGTTTCCGGTCGATACGGAGGAGTCGTTGCCGATTGGCTATGTCAACATGGATCATGGGGATTGCGATGGCGCTGCTGCGAGTGACACCGCGGGCAACCGCAAGGGGTTGCGCTACGCGGTTTGTTGGTCGGGATACTTCAGGCGTCCATGGTAAATGGCCGTCAGCGACATAACAAGACTCCGTTCGATGGTGCGCAGTTCGCGAAGCGTCAGGCCGCTTTCGTCGAACTGGCCGTCGTGCAAACGCCGCTCCGCTACGCTGCGCACGAGGCTTTCGATGCGGGCAGGCGTTGGCTCGACAAGCGTGCGGCTGGCGCTCTCAACGGCGTCCGCCAACATCAGAACGCCGGCTTCCTTGGTTTGTGGTTTCGGACCGGGGTAACGATAAGTTTTCTCGTCCACCTGCCCGGCGTCTGGGTTGGCCTTCTGTTGCTCGCTGGCACGCTCAAAGAAGAACCCGACGCGCGTCGTGCCATGATGTTGCTCGATAAGGTCGATGATCGGCTGCGGCAGTCGATACTGCCGTCCGAGGTCAGCGCCGTCCTTGATGTGGGCGACGATCACCAGGGTGCTCATGGCGGGTACGAGCGTTTCGTGCCGGTTTTCCTGGTCGCGCTGGTTCTCGATGAAGTAGCCAGGCTTGAGCATCTTGCCGATGTCGTGGAAATAGGCGCCCACGCGGCACAGCAACCCGCGGGCGCCAATGCTCTCGGCCGCGGCCTCGGCGATCGAACCCACCGTGACGGAGTGGTTGTACGTGCTCGGCGCGCGGCGGATTAACTCCTGCAACAGTGGGTGGGCAACGTCACCTAATTCTAGCAGACTCAGGTCGGTCAGCACGCCGAAGGTTTTCTCGACGAACGGCAGTAAGCCGGTCATGAGGAAACCGGCCGCCGTGGCCCACAGCCCGTCGCGTAAGGCGGTGCTCAGCAGCGCCGTGCCGAAGGGCTGGTTGTCCAGGACGGCCATGGCGAGGTTGATTAGGAAGGCCACGCAGCCGGCCGCAAGCCCCACGTAGATCAGCTTGCTTCGGCCACGGATTCGGCCCATGTTCAGCACGGCGGTCGTCGTCACGCCGACCAACAGCAGGAACTCCGGTAGGCCGAGTCCGATGGCTAACACGATCAGAAGCGCAACAACCGCCGAAAGTAGTAGCCCGAGTTCTTGCCGATGGACAATGGCCATAGTCATGCCGAAGAGCATCAGTGGCACCAGCTCGGCCCGCCACGCATCGTGCGAGGCAGTACGGCACAACGCGACCGTCAGGATGGCCAGCAGCAGCATGACGTTCAGCCGGACCACGCTGGCCAGCGGCCCGCGCTGCCGGTAACGCATGTACACTCCGCAAAGGAGAAACAGCGCAAAGGCAGCCAGCGCCATGGTCAGAGAGCGAAACAATCGCTTGCCAATGGAGCGGGTAGCGCAATACTCCACGTATTCGTAAGCCAGCAGATTGATCGCGGCGGCGTCAAGCGGTTTGCCGCCCTCGGCCAGCGCCGAAGTTCCCGCCACATAGTCGACCGTTCGTGGCTGGACGGCGGCTACCGCCTTTTCCATCGCCTGCCGGCTGCGAAGCTCGTCCAGTCGCAGCGTGACCGCGTCCTCAAGCCGCGGATGGAGCCAGTTAAACAGCAGGTCGGCCACTTCCGGCGGCTTGAACTGGCGTCTGAGTCGTTCTCGCAGTTCACTACCATCGCCCAGCAAAACGTCACTCACCCGTACTACTCGAGGCTTCGCCTCCGCCTCGTCTGCTGCGTAAACGAGGATATCCTGCTCGTTTCCCGGTCCCAAGGTCTTATCGAGCGATTTGAGCAGTCCGCGCTGCTCGAACGGCTCGAGCGCCGTGGCCAAAGCCGCCTGAAAACGGTCGAGATTTTCCTGACCCGCCACCGTAGCGCGGAGCTGCTCGAACAACGCCTGATGGTCTGCGGCGGCGGCCGGCGGCTGCTCGCGTTGCGTCGGCGGCAAGAACTGGGCCCAGCAATTGGCCTCGACGTCCTCGACCCGCTCCTTTCCGGTCAGCTCGACAACCGTATTGCGCAGTTGCGCCCGAAGTTGCTCTAGGGGCGAGGCGTCCTGCACGTAGACTCGGCGCACCTGGGCCTTCGCCTGTTCCCTGGCATCGTGAGTTGCAATATCGTCGGGACGGGTAAACGAAGCGCGGGCAACCATATCCCGTTGTGGCGTGTACCCGGTGCGGTACGGGAACGGCGGATCCCAACCCTGCACGATCACGCTCAACAGCACGGAAGCCAGCGCGGCAACCCCAATCCGGATCAGGACGTCGCGCTGGCGCAAACTCACCCACGCGCGCTCCCATTGGCCCGGTGCAATACCCAGCGCGGCAATGCGTTCGGCGCGGGTTCGGTGTTGTCCTCCAGTTGCCATGGCTTACCTCGATTTCGGGCGACGCTTCATTGCGTTCCGCTCATACGCGTCAACTATTTGCTGAACGAGTGGATGGCGAACGATGTCCTGTCGGCCGAGTTTGACAGACCCAATCCCGTCAATTCCGGTCAACCGAGCAAGGGCGTCGATCAGCCCGCTTTGGGTGTTCGGCGGCAAGTCAATCTGGGTGGTATCGCCGGAGACGACTATTTTCGAGCCGATTCCCATGCGCGTGAGGAACATCTTCATTTGCGGAACGCTCGTGTTCTGGGCTTCATCCAGAATGATGAACGCTTCGTTGAGAGTCCTTCCTCGCATATAGGCAAGTGGAATCACCTCGATTCGGTCTTCCTCGGTATAACGACGGACAAGCTCATGGTCCATCATCTCGCTGAGTGCATCCAGTAGGGGCCGCAGATAAGGATTGATTTTAGCCTGCAAGTCGCCGGGCAGGAAGCCAAGCCTCTCGCCGGCTTCCACCGCCGGTCGAACCAGGACGATCTTCCGAACTGCCTGCCGTTTCAACGCGGCAACCGCCATGGCCACGGCCAAATACGTCTTGCCCGTTCCTGCTGGACCACTGCACAGCACGACCCCATTGCGGCGGATGGCGTCGAGGTATCGAACCTGTCCGGCGGTGCGGGGCCGAATGGGCTGGCCGACCCGAAATACGTCAATCGGCGGACATTCGGCACTGACCTCGCCATCTTGCACGTCCTTGAGGACGCGGTCGACGTCCTCGGGCGAGATCATTGCATGACGCTCGGCCAAGTGCTGCAATTGTTCAATCACTTCGGTGGCGCACGCCACAGCCGCCTCATCGCCCTGGATAAGCAGGCGGCTGTCGCGGGTCGAGATACTCACCCCAAGCGCCTCGCAAATGCGGCGCAAGTGCCGATCGCGTGTGCCAAGCAGGGTGAGTAACCCCTCCGGGTTGAGAACCGAGATGGCGGTTTCGATCGTCAAACTCCGCGTCAGCGCCATGGCTGACACAATTGAAGATAGGGAGCCAAGCGTTACAATGTCCTCGCCCGGCTGTCAGTCTTCGCCGGGCAGACCCCCCGCCCAGCGTGTTCCTCATCAACGTGTTCATCATCAGACAACGACAATCAATTCTACCTTTCAGGCGCCTCGCCGACAATTCCTATCGCGATACCCAGAAGTGACGCTTAAGGGGGGTATGGTCACCCACGGCTAACTTCTAGCCGGAGGGAAACCATTCCGTCCTTCGGCCAACTGACGATGATTGCAACAATAGGCTGCAAAGGCGACCGGCAGATTGAAATATACCCAGTGTAGAACAATTGTCCCAATTGTTTGGGAACAGTTGGGACGGTCGGGCTCATGGTGGTCTCATGGCGGTGACCGAGAACAATTGTCCCAATTGTTTGGGAACAGTTGAAACAACTGTTCTACATTCGGCAGGTAAGCTCGAACCTGCCGATCGCCAAACAAGAATACAACATCACTGCGGGGGGGTATCCGGAAGGGATGGCCCGTCAATGGTCCTTCTCGTATTATACAAGACCCTTGCGCACGGCCCAAACCGCTGCCTGAGTCCGGTCGGTCACGGTAATCTTCCGCAGGATATTCTGCACGTGTTCCTTTACGGTCTCAACGCTAATCTCGAGCGAGCGGGCAATCTCCTTGTTGCTCAAGCCAAGGGCCACATGGCGGAGAACCTGAGTTTCACGCTGGGTCAACGGTACATCGTCGTCGTCAACTACCTGCCGGACCTTCATCGCAGCGGCAATCTTCTTCAACTCGCCGCAACGGCTTGGCGATTGTCCGGCGGCGGCCGCCTGAATCGTCGTCACAATATCGTCTCGCGATGAACCCTTCAGCACATAGTCGCTGGCTCCCAACGCGACGGCCCGAGCCACGTAGGTCGGGTTGTCGTAGGTCGAAAGCATGACCACGCGGCTTTCTGGCACCTTGTTTCGCAGCTTTTCCAACGTCGCCAGGCCATCGCCATCGGGCATGCGAATGTCGAGTAGGATCACATCGGGCTTGATCTTCTCGGCCTGTTTCACTGCCTCCTCGCCGGAAGCGGCTTCGGCAACGATCTCAATGTCAGTGCCGGCAAAGAGGCTTCGCAGCCCTGTGCGGATTACCTCGTGATCGTCAGCAACTAATACTCTGATGCTCATGTTTGTCTCCCTGAAAAATGGAAGCAGAAGTGAAGCAGCACTCCGCCAACGCGGGGGGAACTCGATTCGGCTCGCCCATCCCATTCGCATTGTATCCGAGCAAATTACTCGTCGGACGATGCTGCCCAGTAATTGTGTCCCAATCTATGATAGTCTACTTTCGGGCAGGAACAAGTCCCCAGGGGAACGCTTTGCGCCCCCTAACCTAGCGAGTCACCTACCAATTCTCGACCCAAGCTGAGGGGGAAACCACCCCAGTTAGCCTTTCAACCACACCAATACCGACCGTAGCCTCCGGGAACACGAACAATGCCCCTCTATCCTGCCGTGTTTACCTAAATTATCTTGTTGACTTTCTGACCACCGTGACGTAGATATTGTGCGACAGATGAGTACTATACCACCAATGCGACTTCGGTGCGATACCCTACCCCCGTTGCTGGCCGAAGCGTCCAATGCTGTCGGAGGACTTCCCTTTCGGGGAACTTTCCGGTAGCCAGCCAGGCGAATTGCGATGAAATCGAGAGGCTCCTTGCTACTGGTTGACGATGATCGTCAGGTTCTTGACTCCATGGCCGATTGGCTGCGGTCGCAGGCATTCGAGGTGGACACCGCGACAAGCTTCCAGGAGGGAAAGGGACGGATCGACCGAAAGGCCTACGACGTTGCCATTCTGGACATTCGCCTTGGCGACGACGACGGCTTCGACCTGCTTATCTACTGCCGGCAGTGCCGACCGTCCACCACGGTCATCATGATTACCGGGTATGGCACGGTCGAATCGGCCGTCGAGGCAATTCGCGTGGGAGCGTTCGACTTCCTTACGAAGCCGCTAATCGACGAAGAACTCCGAGTGGCGCTCCAGCGCGCCTTGAATCAACGCCGGGTCATTGCCGAAAACGAAACCCTCAAGGCACAACTCGACTTGCGTTTTGGAATGGAGAATGTTGTCGGACACGACCAACGCATGTTGCGCGTGTTCGATATGATCGATAGCGTTGCCGACACCAAGGCTACCGTACTCATTACCGGCGAAAGCGGGACGGGCAAGTCAATGATCGCCCGGGCCATCCATCGCCGGAGCACGCGTCGCAATAAACCGTTTGTTGAGGTCGCCTGCGGCGCCTTGCCCGAAACACTCCTCGAAAGCGAGCTGTTCGGGCACGTGGCCGGTGCATTCACTGGCGCGGCCGGCGACAAGATGGGCAAGTTCATGCAGGCTGACGGCGGCACCATCTTCCTCGACGAAATCTCCACGGCCAGCCCTGGGATGCAGGTGAAGCTGTTGCGCGTGCTGCAAGATTTCGAGTTCGAGCAGGTGGGCGGAACGAAGACATTTGGCGTCGACACCCGCGTGATCCTCGCCACGAACGAGAATCTTGCCAACGCGGTAGCCGAGGGCCGGTTCCGACAGGATCTGTTTTATCGGATCAACGTAATCAACGTGGAACTACCCTCCTTGCGAGAGCGGATTTCCGACATTCCACTGCTGGCAAGACACTTCCTGGAAGCCGTGTGCCGCGAGAATGGCAAGCCGAATCGCGAGTTTACCGAGGAAGCCCTATCGGCCCTGCAACGCTATTCGTGGCCCGGAAACGTGCGCGAGTTACAGAACGTCGTGGAACGCGCGGTTCTGCTGGGCAAACGCGACACGATCGACCTGGACGACCTGCCCAGGGAAGTCGCGGTCGGCGCGCCGGTTCGCATCGAGCCCATCGGCTCGCAAAGTCTGAAGCAGGCACTCGAATCGCCCGAGCGGCAGATCATCCTCGAAACGCTCCAGTCAAACGACTGGAATCGCCAGGCAACGTCGGAAGCGCTAGGCATCAATCGCACGACTCTTTACAAGAAGATGAAGCGCCTCGGTCTCGAAGACATGGCCGTCGCCGCCGGAAGGGCGTGAGTCCGTCACCGTTCATCCAACCGCCGGGCAACTTGCTGGACGGCAGCGTCAGCGTCTTCGCGGGCCATTTGGCGAATGCGGGTAAGCAGGGCGGGATCGCCGGTGGTGGCCATCAGGCTGATGGCCGCAAGGCGCACCTCTATATGAGGGTCACGACTGAGCCACAGGAGCCACGGCACGGGGTCTATCGTAGTAAGCTTCGGTAGCGTGCGAGCCAGCTCGATGCGCACGGCGGGATCGGGATTGAAAAGGCAGCGTGCTAATTTCAGTTGGATGTCCGTGAAGCCCCGGCGGCGCAGCTCGGCCTCCGCGCGAGAGACCACGGCCGCATCGTCCGCCAGGAGCCAGCGCATGAGAACGTCGGTTTCGATCTTCCCGAACTCCGAGTCTAGGACCGGCTTCTGGTTGGTCGCGGTTTCCAAACCGATAATGCCGATGGCCATCTCCGGCTGCCTGAGAGCCGGCTCGCTTGCCGATAACGGTCGGATCCGGTCGGGCACGAACAGTTCCCGCGGACTGCTCAGCCGGATAGGCGGGCCATCGGCCGAGCCTCCTGAAGAAACTGCCTCCGACTCGCCAGGACGACCAGCGGGCGCCGGCCCACGGTCGCCCGATCCTGGCAAGTCGCTGCTGGGAAACGTGTCCATCGGCAGGCCGCCACCCGGGACGGCCGATAGGGCGGACGACATGTCGGGCGTCTCCAGCAACGGCCGAGGAGGAACCGTGGCGGGTTGCGACACCACACCATTGCCGCCCCGTGCCTCGCGAGTGAGTGTCTCGCGGGCAAGCGACGTGGCGGTGGCGATCGAAGCGACTGCAAGTTGGTCGATCGCCGCGCATTCGAAAACCCGGTCGCAGTGGCCAATGACGTCGACGCGATTGGCCGCCCCCGAGTCGGGGAGCCAGCGAAGGATCTCGGCGGCCAGATCGGTCGCATCGCGGCGAGCCGCCGGGCCAAACCGTTCCGCGTTTTGCGAAAGCGACTCGGCCAGCACGGCCAAATTGTTCATGATGGCCGGTATCGGAAGGGTTTCCCATCGCGCCAACTCGGCCCATAGCACGCGGCGCGCCGCCGACGCCACCACCTCGCGCCGCGAGCCCAAGGCATCGACCAACGCTCGGATCCCCGGCGCCCCGAGCTGTGCCAACCGGCCCGCTAGGGGTTCAACTTGCTCGGCTGGCGCGTCCTCAAGCTGCCGCCGCCAGTGCTCCGCGGCCACGTGGCCGAACGGCTCGAACCACAGCCATGCCAGCCATGCCAGCAATCCGGTCACTGCCAGAGTCAATCGCGTTCTTCGAAATGGGAACATGTTACGTCATCCTTCCACGGGCGTACGCGATTCTCCGGATTTTCTCACCTTCCACAAGACCGTTTTTGCAGGCAGTCTCGAGTTGGGCGCATACGGCCTTTCCGGCGACATTTCGTGATCGGGATTGAGTCAAGATCGATAACTGGTCTGGTAAATGCCCTCCCCGGGCCTATGAGCCCGACCCTCCCGCCCACGCGGGAGGGTAAAGGACGCGACCTGGACTTGCGCAGAACCGCGATGGTAACCTCCCCGGCGGGGAGGTCGGACGCGGTAGCGGCCGGGTGGGGCGTGCGGTATAGGTCCAACGGAACGGTTTGCGGCACTAGCTGCCTCGTCCTGAAAAGGAAAAGCCGTATGGACCCTCCATTTCTGGATCG
>CAZASB010000018.1:0-29090 GCA_964487655.1 uncultured Planctomycetaceae bacterium | reverse complement strand
AGAACGCCCTTTGTGCCGCGAAAATTGGGACAGTCCCCCTGTGAACGGTTACAGCCACTCTTTCCGATGGTACTCGCCGTGTTGACCGTTGTGGTCAGCTGCAATCGGTCGCCCGAATTGACGTCTCGAAGCGATTCGCAGGGGCCATTGCAGCAAGCGATTGTTGCCGGTGGAGAGTACTTGGTCGACGCGTGTGGGCCGGATGGGCAGTTCGTGTATCGCATGCATCTCGATCCACGGGAAACGCCCGCGCCGAAGTACAACATTGTTCGTCATGCAGGTACGATCTACGCCTTGGGGATGATCGACCGCTATCAGTCCAGCCCGGCCGTGCGCGACACCATGTTGCGAGCCGCTGAGTGGATGAAGCGTACCTCGTTGCATCCGGTGCCCAACGAGTCCGATTTGCAGGCTATCTGGTCGTTTCCGGAGATCGAAGGATCCGGTGGTCCGGCCGATGCCAAGTTGGGCGGCACCGGGTTGGGGCTGGTTGCGCTGATGAGCGTGGAGCGGATCTCGCCCGGAGTGACCTCGCTTGAGCAACTGCGGAGCCTGGGGCGATTCATCGTCTTTATGCAGCGCGAGGACGGAAGCTACTACTCCAAGTACACCCCAGAATACGGCGGACGCGACGGTCGTTGGGAGTCGCTGTACTACCCAGGCGAGGCCGCCTTGGGGCTGTTGATGCTCGACCAGCGCGATCCTTCGCCCATCTGGCGGGAAACGGCCATCAAGACGTTGCTGTACCTTGCTCGAATCCGTCGCGACCTTGTTACGGTGGAGGCTGACCATTGGGCCCTGCTGGCCACAGCCCGCCTGTTCGCCCAATCACCTGACTCGCTCCAGGCCGTTCAACGGCAGGCCATCATGCAACACGCCGTCCAGGTTTGCCGCTGTATTCTCGCCGATTGTCCCGCATGGGCGGTTCCTGCCGGAGCCGAGGGAAGTCTCACCCCCGATTGCCGCACCTGCCCAACGGCGACGCGACTGGAAGGACTAACCGCCGCGCTCACTTTCCTGCCGGACGACGAAGTTGCCTTGCGCCAGGACATTCGGTCGGCGGTCGACCGCGGGATTGGTTTTCTCGATCGCGCTCGGATCCGTTCAGGGCCGTATCGCGGCGGCATTCCGCGCGAGTTGCTTGCGTTCGACCCGGATGGCAGTTGGTATTTTCCCAACGATCGCGCCGGCGAAATCCGCATCGACTACGTGCAGCATGCCGTCAGTGCGATGATACAGTATGATGCGCTCGCGCGGTCCGGCTGCGCGACAGCCGCTCTTGGCCCGGCTGCGGGAGTGACGAATGCCGAAGTCGGAACTGGGGAAATGACGAATGTCGAATCCCGAATCTCGCGTCTCTAACCATGGTGGCGCGTAGCAATCACCCGCTCCGCGTTCCCATCTCCGAACTCCCATCTCCCATTTCCCAGCCTTCCACCGGGCCCTGGCTAAGTCGTTGATTGCTGCTAGAATGGTGGGCTTATCTCGTATTCGAGGGAGCCTGACATGGAAGAGCAGCAATCCACGATTTTCCGAACCCCCTTGCACGAGTGGCATGCCACGCATGGCGCTCGCATGGTCGATTTTGCCGGCTGGTCGATGCCGGTTCAGTACACGTCGATTGTCGATGAGCATTTGGCGACACGCAATGCGGTGGGGATTACCGACGTCTCGCACATGGGTCGACTGCGGTTCGAGGGGCCGGGCGCGGCCGTGTTTCTGGCTGAACTGCTCACTCGCCGCGTGAGTGATATGCGGGAGGGTCAGATTCGTTACTCGCTGGTAACCAGCGAGCAGGGCGGCATTCTGGACGACGTGTTGGTGGGCTACTACCACAACGCCAATGGTCAGCCGTTCTATGTGATGGTGGTCAATGCGTCGAACCGGCAGAAGATCGTCGATTGGGTCCACTCGCATCTGTCGCCGGAACGGGCGGAACGGCCGGGGCACGAGGTGGTGTTCACTGACGTCACGCGGCTTTGGGCCATGTTTGCCATCCAAGGGCCGCGGGCCGTGGAGCTTCTGCAGCCGCTGGTCGACGTGGAACTGCACTGGATGCGTTATTACCATGGCACGCAGGTTCGTGTCTTGCACCCGGTGGCGCGTCGGCAGGGCGGTATGATTTCGCGCACCGGGTATACCGGCGAAGATGGCTTCGAACTGAGCGTCGGCGCGACCATCGCGGCCGACGTGTGGGACGTCATTGCCGAATTGGGCCGGCCGTTGGGGCTGGTGCCTGCGGGGCTCGGCGCGCGCGATACGTTGCGGCTCGAAGCCGGCATGCCCCTGTACGGGCATGAGTTGGATGAGCATATCGATCCGTTCCAGGCAGGGCTGGGATTCGCGTGCCATCTGACAGGCTACGATTTTCCCGGCCGCGACGCCCTGCTGAAAATCCAACAGCAGCCGCAGCGTCAGGTGCGCGTTGGCATGGAGTTGACCGGACGCCGTATTGCCCGACAGGGCTCGCCTATCCTGGCCGACGCCGAGGTGATTGGCGAGGTCACCAGCGGCACATTTTCGCCCACCCTACAGAAACCGATTGCTATGGGCTATATTCGGCCCGACCATGCAGAGCCGGGTACCGTGGTTACGGTCGACGTGCGCGGGCGGATGGAGCCCGCTTGCCTGGTCTCGCTACCCTTCTATCGCCGAAACGGCAAAGGAGTCTGAGAATGAACCCCAACGATCTGCGTTATGCCGAAACCCACGAATGGGCCCGCGTTGAAGCGGCGTCAGACGGTAAACTGGCTACCGTGGGCATCACGGCGTTTGCCGTGGAGCTTCTGACCGACTTGGTGCATATCGACTTGCCGGCCGTGGGTACGGCCGTGCAGGCGGGCGAGCCGTTCGGCGAAGTCGAGTCGGTCAAGTCCGTTAGCGACCTGAACAGTCCCGTGGACGGTGAAGTGGTCGAGGTGAATGACGCCATTGTGGGTCAGCTCGAAACCCTTTCGAGCGATCCGTTTGGCGAGGGATGGCTCGTCAAGATCAAGGTTACCGACGAGGCGGGGCTGGCCGGACTGATGGACAGCGCGGCCTACGAAGCCCAATGCCGTGAGCACGATTAGCAATTCAGGTGGCGCATCGGCCGCTTGGGTTGTTGCGCGTCTGACGTAGGATTCGCGAACTGGTTCAAACGCGGCTTGTGCCGGCCTGCTGGAAGCCGGCGCAATCTTGCTCCACCCTTCCTTCCTTTCCGGCCGAAACAAATCATGCCGTATCTTCCCAATACGATTTCTGACCAACAGGCGATGCTCGAAGCGATCGGCGTGAGTTCGATTGACGAGTTGTTCGCTATGATTCCCAGCGCATTGCGTCTGAATCGGCCGCTTGATCTGCCGTCCGGCATGGGCGAGTTGGAATTGATGCGGCACATGACCGTACTGGCGGCCCGCAATCTATCCGCGGGACAATCGGCCTGCTTCCTGGGCGGCGGCAGTTACGACCACTTCATTCCGGCGGTGGTCGATGTCATTGCCAGCCGTAGCGAGTTTTACACGGCTTACACGCCCTATCAGGCTGAGGTCAGCCAGGGTACGCTCCAGGCGATCTTCGAGTATCAGACACTCGTGACCCAACTTACGGGTATGGATGTCTCGAATGCCAGCATGTACGACGGTGCCACGGCGGCGGTGGAGGCCGCGCTCATGGCAATCCACGCCACCGGTCGCAAACGGGTAGCCGTCGCCCGAACCGTGCATCCGGAAACGCGGCAAGTGCTGGAAACCTACCTGGCCAATCTGGACGTGGCGATCGACCTGATCGACGCGCCCGAGGGAGCCGTCCTGCCGAGTGACGCCGAGCGGGTTGTCACGGGACAAACGGCGTGCTTGTTGGTCCAGCAATCGAACTTTTTCGGATGTCTGGAGCCCATGGACGAGTTGTCTCATGTTGCCCACAACCAAGGCGCCTTGTTGGTGGCCATTGTGGATCCCATCAGCCTAGGGCTGCTGAAACGACCCAGCGAATATGGGGCCGATCTGGTTGCTGCGGAAGGACAGGGGCTGGGGTGCCCAATGAGTTTCGGCGGCCCGTACCTGGGCATTCTCGCGTGCAGTGAGAAGTTCGTTCGCCGGATGCCTGGCCGGCTGGTGGGCGAGACGACCGACCGGCGCGGCAAGCGGTGCTATGTGCTGACGCTGCAAACCCGCGAACAGCATATCCGCCGCGAGAAGGCCACGAGTAATATCTGTACGAACCAGGGCTTGTTGGCCTTGCGAGCAAGCGTGTACTTGGCCCTGATGGGTCCGGCAGGCATGCGTCAGGTGGCTGAACTGTGCCTCCAGAAAGCCCATTATACGATGGAGCGGCTCACCGCCGGCGGAGCGTTCAAACCAGCGTTCGATCGGCCCGTGCTGAAAGAGTTTACCTTGCGCGCGACCGGGGCCGGCGCCGCGGAAGTGATGGAGAAGGCCCTGGCGGAAGGTATGCTCGTGGGGCCGTCGCTGGGCCGATGGTACCCCGAACTGGCCGATTGCCTGCTCGTGGCGGTCACGGAAAAGCGTACCCGAGACGACATCGACCGATTGGCGTGTCTTTTTGCATAAAGGCGGTGGAACGTGCGAAACCAGCAAGCAACTCAACCTCTGTTCGAACTCTCCCGGCCCGGCATGGTCGCTCCGCGGTTGCCTGACTGCGATGTCCCCCAGCGGCCCGTGGCTGAACTGCTCCCGGCGTGGGCTATGAGTAAAAACGCGCTGCCACTGCCAGAGCTTTCCGAGCCCGACGTCGTGCGGCACTACGTGAACCTGTCGCAGTTGAACATGTCGGTGGATACGCATTTCTATCCACTCGGCTCGTGTACGATGAAGTACAACCCAAAGCGGAATGAGCGGCTGGCCTCGCTGCCCGGGCTGATGGACCTGCATCCATATCAGCACGAAGCGTCCATCCAGGGGATGCTCGAACTGCTATACGAGTGCCAGGCGTTTCTTGCGGAGATTTCGGGTTTGCCCGGCGTGTCGCTGCAACCGGCTGCCGGCGCGCACGGCGAATTGACGGCGCTTCTGGTGGCCGCGGCCTACTATCGCGACCGCGGCGAACAGCGCAGTGTCGTCCTGCTGCCCGACAGCGCCCACGGAACCAATCCGGCTAGTGCGACCATGGCTGGGTTCCGCGTGGTTTCGGTGGGTAGTACGGCCGAGGGAATGGTGGACCTCGACGATCTTGCCGCGAAGCTCGACGGGCAGGTGGCCGTGTTCATGATCACCAACCCGAACACGCTGGGGCTATTCGAGGACCGGATCGGCGAGATCACCCGTATGGTGCATGACGTCGGCAGCCTAGTCTATCTGGACGGCGCGAACATGAATGCCATCTTGGGCATGACCCGACCCGGCGACTTCGGCGCCGACTTGATGCACTTCAACCCGCACAAGACGTTTTCCGGTCCGCATGGCGGCGGCGGCCCCGGTGCAGGCCCCATTGCGGTTGCCGAGCGCCTTACGCCGTTCCTACCAGCGCCCATCGTAGTCAAGGATGGCGACCGCTTCTGGCTCGATTACGACCGGCCCAAGTCGATCGGGCGCGTGCGAGGGTTCTTCGGCAATACGGGCGTGCTGGTACGCATGTTCTGCTATATTCTGACACATGGGCCGGACGGCCTGCGGCGAGTTTCCGAGAATGCCGTATTGAATGCGAACTATCTGCTCAGCCGGGTGAAGTCGTTTCTGCCGGTGCCGTCGGGCGATCGCTGCATGCACGAGTTCGTTGCCTCGGCGTCGGAGTTGAAGGCCCAGCGTGGCGTCTCGGCCATGGACATCGCCAAGCGGCTGCTCGACCACGGCATCCACGCGCCCACCGTGTACTTCCCGCTGATCGTGCGGGAGGCCCTGATGATCGAGCCGACCGAGACCGAGAGCAAGGCTACCATGGACGCGTTCGTGGCGGCCCTGTTCCAGATTACCGAGGATGACTCCGAGCTGCTGCACGACGCCCCGCACACCACCGGCGTAAGTCGCCCCAACGAAGTTCAGGCTGCCCGCCAGCCCATTCTCAGAGCCAAGGGATAGCTGGAAGCTGGAAGAAGGCAGTTGCCGTTTAACAGAGATTGCGAATTACAGATCTACAAATCTCAAATCTGAGATTCCAACTGTCCCTCTGGCTCTGCCGCCCCTTCCTGTCAACCAGCAACTAGCAACTATCCGCCATGACTTCTCTTCTGATTGATCCGCCGCTTTCGGGGGCATGGAATATGGCGGTGGACGAAGCGCTGCTGGACGATGCGGCGGTGAGCGGGCAGGCGTACTGGCGGTTCTATCAGTGGCAGGAGCCAACACTTTCTTTGGGCTATTTCCAACCGTACGACGAGGATGCGCGTCGCTACCGACAGCGTGGCCTGCCGATGGTCCGGCGTCTTACGGGTGGGGGCGCGATCCTGCACGACCGCGAACTGACCTACAGCGTCATTCTGCCACGCGAGCATACCCTTGCCCGCAACCGCGATGACTTGTATCAGGTTGTGCATCGGAACTTGATTGGCATTTTGGAGCAATGGGAACTGGAGCCGCAACTGTTCGTTGCAAGCGCGGCGCGCCCGACCCATGAGCCGTTTCTGTGCTTTGAGCGTCGCGCTCCAGGCGACGTAGTGGCCGGGCGATGCAAGGTAACCGGCAGCGCCCAGCGCCGACGTCGCGGCGCCGTCTTACAGCATGGCAGTGTCCTGCTTGCGGCTTCGGAGGTAACTCGTCATCTGCCGGGCGTGGGCGAGTTGGCCGAGTGTCCCATCGACGCCGACGAGCTCACCCGCCGATGGCTACCCAGTCTGGCGGAATCGCTCGGCGATCAGTGGGAGCCAACAAGCTTGTCCGAGGCGATTCGTGCTCGCGCCAGCGACCTTCTCACGGGCAAGTACATGACTGAATCGTGGCTACGCGGCCGGCGCGTGGCGAGGTAGATTCGCATGGCTTCGGATGACGGGGCCTCTGAGGATGCACAAAAAAAGCGTCCGAGGGCTGTAACCCTCGGACGCTTGTCGCTCTTACAGAAGCTCACTCGCTTCGAGTTAGCAGGGGCTGCACGTTACAGGGCAGCACGTGACCGGCCGACAGGTGCGCGGACGGCAGGCACGTGGCCGGCAGGCACGCGGGCGGCACGTTCTGGGCATGCACGTGGCCGGAGCGCAAGTAACCGGAGCGCAGGTGACCGGAGCGCAAGCAGTCGGCTCGACCTCAGCGGCCTCAGTGGCCTCGGCGGGCTCGCAGGCGGCCGGCTCACAGGCGGCCGGGGCACACGTTGCCGGGGCGCAGGTGATCGGGGCGCAGGTGGACACTACCGAGCAGGTCACGGGCCGATACGTGCGGCAACGAGTGCGACACGGGCGGCATGTCCTGGGCATGCACGTGGCTGGAGCACAAGTGACCGGCTCGCAGGTGATCGGGGCGCAGGTGACCGGAGCGCAGGTGACCGGAGCGCAGGTGACCGGAGCGCATGTTACAGGCGAGCAGGTGACCGCGACGGAGCAGGTCATCGGCCGGCATGTCCGCCGACGAGCGGTCCGCGGGCAACAGGTGACCGGCGAGCACGTTACGGGCTCGCAAGTGACCGGACCGCAGGTGACCGGCATGCACGTCATTGGGGCACAAGTGACCGGACCACAAGTGACCGGACCACAGGTGCGTGCTCGGCACGCCCAGCCGGCGTCGGCCGAGACCGCGAAGGTCAGCATGGCCAGCGCAACGAGAGACACGAGAACGATACGTTTCATACAACCATCCTCCTTAAGTAAAGTAAAGGTACCGTAACACAAGCCCGCAATTATAGCGGAACTGTCACGCAAGTTTGGAGGCGACGTGTCGTCTGCATAGGGCAATCGATCCAATCTGCCTGGAAAGCAGCCAACAAAGTCCCCGCAAGTTCCCTAAGTATAACACGCAGCGAGTGCGGGTGGGAAGACCGTGGGGATTTGGCCGAACGGCGCGATTGAATACGGCTGTCGGGCCGTTCGAGGCTGGCCGGCATGTTGGCCAATTGGCGTTGCACCGCGAAATACCGAGATAGCCCCCGCACGGTTGCAATCTTTCAGCCCGTTCCGATGATTCGGAGGGGTCCGCCACAGGCGGTTATTCAGGCTTAATTGCATCCCCGCCATAAGTGTTGTTTTCGACGGCAGTTTCTTGGAGGGAGGTAAAAAAGCAGGCGAAGAGCCAGGCTGCCCCCCATATGAGCGTGGTTGATCGTGATATTTCCCACCTTGGTGGTATTGTGCGATCGGCGGCTTTTCGTTGACATAGCGTTCTGACGCGATTAAAATCAACATTAAGCGTTGAGATGGAATACTCACACAGGCCGACCGCGAATCACGGGTTGTGGCTGAGTGCTGGGTAACTTCCACTTTTTTTCGGGGCCTGACGGGACTAGCGGAACTCAGGTGGCGCCGGCCGGCATTGGGCCGGAGGGCGACGTTTCGCTGGGGGCCTGGCGAAGAGGTTTCTTTTGGACCGTGCTTGTGGTGTGGGGTCCTGCCACATCGGAGCATTCAAGGAGCGGGACATGGCTCGTGAGAATCAGGGACTGCAAGTCGCGATGATCATTTTCGTCATCCTGACGATCATCCTCGGGGTGACGACGTTCATCTTCTTCAAGCAGGGAGAAGACGCCGAAATGCGGGCGAGAGAGGCGGAAAAGACCTCGCAGGAGAAGAATACGCTTGCCTACAACGTCATTGAGGAAAACAACCGGTTGAAGGGGCTGATGGGCTTCGCGGACACGCTCAAAATTGACGAGGTGAGCGATGAGGTGAACAAGGACCTCGGCACCTACGCCGCGAACTTCCGCGGCGAGGTAAGAGGCTATCGGCAGGCCCTGGCCTATCTGTTCCAGTCTATTCAGGACGCTGCCGTAAGGCTAGAGGAGGCCAAGGTTGAGGTGCAAGAATGGAAGGACAAAGTCCCGACACTTGAGGTGGCCAAGGCCAAGCAAATTGACCAGCACAAGCAAATGGTCGATAGCAAGCAGGAGGAACTGGCGGCCGAACAGGCGAAGTTCCGGAACGAGCGGAGCCGCATTACTTCCGACAACGCCAAACTGACGGACGTGGTGAAACAGGCACGCGAGCAATCGGCGCAGAATGTGCAAGTTGTGAACCGGAAACTCGAGGATACGAACAAGCGGGTTCAGAGCCTGGTCAAGGTTGTCAAGGATCAGGCGGGCCAACTCGGAAAGCTTCAGCAAGGCACGTTCGAGGTGCCCGACGGCGAAATCCGATGGGTGAACCAGAAGAACCGGACCGTGTGGATCAACCGCGGTCGAGCCGACTTCCTGCCTCGCCAGACGACTTTTGCCGTGTACCCGGGCGATGCAACCGCACTGAGCCAGGACATCAAAAAGGCGAGTATCGAAGTCACCCAAATCCTTGGCGACAATTTGGCTGAAGCCCGCATTGTTGACGACAGCAGCACCAATCCCATCATGCCTGGCGACAAGATTCACACGCCGGTATGGTCCGCGGGCGATCGTCGCCGCTTTGCCTTGGTCGGATTCCTCGACGCAGACGGCGACGGGCGCGACGACGTGCAAATGATCCGGAATCTGATCGCGGCCAATGGCGGGGTTGTCGACGCCGTTGGCGATGCCGCGGGAAATAAAGAAGGACAGGTGACGGTCAATACGCGGTATCTGGTGCTGGGCGAAAGACCCGACGAAAAGGGCAAGGCCGGCGCGATTGCCGTCTTCACCCGGATGGTGGGCGATGCCGAGCGGCTGGGTGTTCAGACCATTCCGCTAGGTCAGTTGTTGGAAATGATGGGTTGGCAGAATCGAACGCCGGTGGAACGGTTGACCGAAGGCGCCGCGCCGCAAACACTCCGGTCGCGAAATGAAGACGGCAAGCCCCGAACTTCCACGGGCACGGTCAGCGAGTTGTTCCGCCCCCGCACCCCGCCGCGAGGGCTGGGCGGGGCGTATTAGGCACGCTTCCGCAAATGATTCCCGTCAAAGGGTGGCACACTTCTCCGGACATGCCACCCTTTGATCGTTTGCGCCACGCATCTTGCCCGCCCTGCGTCCGTGCTAGAGACCGAGCACGTTGCTCATGGAGTATCGGCCCGGCTGTTTGCCGGCCAGAAACTTCGCGGCGGCAAGTGCCCCGAGGGCGTAGCAGTCGCGGCTAGATGCTCGGACCATGAGTTCCATGGTCTCCCCAAGCATGGAGAAGACGATGGTATGCTCGCCGGGGTTGTCGCCGGTGCGAATGGCGTGATAACCGATCTCGTCATGTGGCCGCTTGCCCGTGTGGCCTTGGCGGCCATGGCGATGCTCGGTCTGGCCCATCTGCCGGGCAATGATCCGGCCGAACTCCAGGGCGGTACCGCTCGGGGCGTCTTCCTTAAACCGGTGGTGACGCTCGAGAATCTCCACGTCGGCATCTTGCTCTTTCAGCGACTCGGCCGCCACCTGGGCCAGCTTCATCGTGAGATTCACCGCCCGGCTCATGCTCGGAGCACGCAGCAGGGCGATGTGTTTCGAGGCATCGGTTAGGAGCTGCTCCAGCCGCTCGTCCAGCCCCGTCGTTGCGATTACCAGCGGAATCGCCCTCGCGACGCAAACCGGAAGGATGGCCTCCGTCCCGGCAGGCAACGAAAAGTCGATGACCACGTCGCAAGCCGCGTCAGCCGGCAAATCGGCGCGAACCGGCATGTCAATCTTTCCAATACCGGCCAGTTCGCCGGCGTCGGAGTCTAGTGCAGGGTGCCGCGGCGCGTCGATCGCGGCAGCAAGCGAAAGCTCCGGATCTTGCGAAGCCAGCGCAACTAGCCGACGGCCCATGCGGCCGGCGGCTCCGTGGATGGCGATGTTAATCATTGGCATTCGGGCCCGCTCGGAGAGTTGGCAGGCGTAGGGTCTTGAGGTGACAATCAACTGTAAAGACGGATAGCCTTGACGATTTCATCGAGATCGTTGGGAACGAGGACGGCTCGATTGGCGAACGCGGCCCGGCGCACGCCGCGGCTCCCCAGTACGTTGTTGAATAGATCCTGGTCGGTCGTGTGGTAGGCCACTGTGGCGGTTGGATCTTTAAGCTGGTGGCCCGTCAGCACGCACACTACCTGCTCTTCGGGATCGATCACGCCCTCTTCCACCAGCTTCTTGGCTCCGGCCACGCTGGCAGCGCTGGCCGGCTCGCAGCCCAGACCGCTGGTGCCCACTCTGGCTTTGGCGTCGAGAATCTCCTGGTCGGTTACCTCGCGCACGACACCGTTGCACCAGTGGAGTGCCCGGAGGCACTTCGTCAGGTTGACCGGGCGATTGATCTCGATGGCGCTGGCGATGGTCGAAGCGCGTCGCCCGGTGGCGTCCATGTCGGCATAGAACTGCGAGATGGTCTTTGGGTCGGGGCGGCCGTCGTTCCATCGCAAGCCCTTGTGCTCGACCAGGTCGAACAGCGTATTCGCGCCGGCGGCGTTGATAACGGCTAGCCGCGGGATGCGGTCAATCAGCTCGAGCTGGCGCAGTTCATGAAATGCCTTGCCGAAGGCGCTGGAGTTTCCCAGGTTTCCGCCGGGCACGATAATCCAGTCGGGAACCTGCCACCGCAGGGCCTCCAGGATGCGAAGCATGATGGTCTTCTGGCCTTCCAGGCGGAACGGGTTCACGCTGTTGACCAGGTAGATGCCCAACTGCCGCGAGATCTCTTTGACCCGCGCCATGGCATCGTCGAAATCGCCGTTGATCTGGATCGTCAACGCACCGTAGTCGAGCGCTTGCGAGAGCTTCCCGTAGGATATCTTTCCCGACCCGATGAAGATCACGGCTTTCATCAGCCGCGTAACGGAACAATACAACGCCAGCGACGCACTCGTGTTGCCCGTCGAGGCGCAGGCGGCCCGATCGGCCCCGACGAGCCGGGCGTGTGTGAAGGCCCCGGCCATGCCGTTGTCCTTGAAACTTCCCGAGGGATTCATGCCCTCGTATTGCAAGAAGAGGCGGCCGGAGCGAATCCCAGTAAACTCGGCCGCGCCCTCGGACGGGAGCAGCAGGGTCTGGCCCTCGCCCACGGTGACGCACTGGTCAACGGGCGCGAACGGCAGCAGGTCGTGAAACCGCCACACTCCGCTGAAGGCATGAGGGTCATTGCGCTGGGCCCATTTGCTCTCCAGGTCGCTGAGAGTACGGGGCACGGGCAGGCGGTCCCACTCGTAGGCGGCGTCGACTAGGCTCCCGCAACGAGGGCAGGCGACGAGCACTTCATCGATTCCGAAAGTGGCCGCGCAATCCGGCGAGATGCATTGCTGGTAGGCGAGCTTGGATGTCAAGGCAAACCCGTGTTTGGCAAAGGGTAATGGATGCGGAAACGATCGTCCTTGTTAAAAACATACCGCAACCTTGGCCGCAGTGTAAGACCCATTGGGATAGTCGAGAAAATGCAAAAACCAGACGAAAAATACGCACATGTCTATTCGCGTAGTTGCCGCGTCCCGAGGTCTTGCTGGAAAACGCATGGATTTGCCCGGTTCCAAGCCGGTGTTTCGCGTGGCAACGCTCGATTTGGTTTTTCCGTGGGTGCTAGACGGTTATCCTCGTTTTGGGGCTTTGACATTGGATTTGGCGTGGTTTAGAATGAAAGGTCTCGGCAGGTTGATGTGGTATTTCATAAGACAGAGTCCACCTGGAGAGAATATCGTGAAAAAAACTGACAAGAAGCTTTATCGCGATCGGCTGCTTGCCTTGCGAGCACGCTTACGAGGCGATGTGAATCACATGGCCGAGGCGGCGCTGAACAAAAACCGCATGGATGGCAGTGGCGAACTTTCTAGTATGCCGATCCACATGGCCGACATTGGCAGCGACAATTTCGAGCAAGAGTTCACGCTTAGCCTCGTGCAGAGCGATGAGGATACACTCGGCAAGATTGAAAGCTCCCTCGAACGGATTGAGGAAGGCACGTACGGCACATGCGAGGAATGCGGCGCACGCATCCCGAAGACGCGACTGAACGCCATCCCCTATGCTGAGTTCTGCGTGCGATGCGCCGAGCAGTTGGAGCAAGCGCGCTAGCCCGCCAGTGAAGCGAGCAGAGGTGGTTTCCGTTTGCGGACCATTGCCCGAATGCCGCAGATGCCCTGAATTGCCGTAGGCTGCCCCGAATACCGCACACCGCCTTGCGAGAGGCATGATGAGGGCCGCTTTCGGTGCAGGGGCGGTTGTCGTGGTGATAATCTCCTCAGACGGTGAGACATGAAGACGATATTGCCGAGTCGCATCCTGGTATTTTCGTCGATTGCCGTGATCGGCTGTGGGCTTGATCTGTGGACGAAGGTGGCAATGTTCGACTGGCTTGGGATGCCGGGTCGGCCGCCGTTCTGGGTGATTCCTAACGTCTTTGGGTTCCAAACCAGCCTTAATCAGGGTGCGCTTTTCGGTGTTGGTCAGGGCTTTACTCCCTTGTTCGCCCTACTTTCCGTGGCTGCCGCCGTCGCCGTGTTGGTCTGGCTGTTTGTCTATCGCGCCGCTGAAGACTGGCTCCTGACTGTCGCTTTGGGCTCGGTCGAGGCGGGCATATTGGGTAATCTGTACGATCGCCTTGGCTGGCCTAGCCTGATCTGGCCGGCGAGTCATCCAGCGGCCGGCGAACCGATCTACGCCGTGCGAGACTGGATTCTCGTGATGTTTGGGACTTGGCCCTGGCCTACCTTCAATATCGCGGACAGCATGCT
Organism: uncultured Planctomycetaceae bacterium; assembly: GCA_964487655.1. Taxonomy (GTDB): domain Bacteria; phylum Planctomycetota; class Planctomycetia; order Pirellulales; family Thermoguttaceae; genus PWXP01. The sequence goes on along the minus strand of CAZASB010000018.1, from coordinate 15,435 downwards.
CGTTGTCGGCGCCGGGATGTTGATGTGGCACGCCGTCTGGACAAGGGACGGCGATGTCGCCTCAGATGGGACTGGCGTTCCAGGCTAACCGGCGTTCTGAAACAATGCTCCGCTTAACTACGGGGTTTTCTACGCGACTGAAGTAAATTCACGAATCGAGTAGCGCATTGCATGTCCTTGCGTCTCCGACGTTTTCACCCGTGAGGACCTCTTCCCGTTCCGCTTGAACGCCGCCCCGCCAAACCAACTCGCATCGCAACGGCGACACGGCATCATGCGGAAAAGCCGCTCAAACAAAAACGACCCATTCTGCTCAAAGAACTCGAACGCCGAATGCTAAAAACCAGTAATTAAGCGGGGCATTGAATATTTACACGGTATCTACCGGGCTCTCTTCAAGGAAACCAATGTCTCAAGCCGGGAGTCCAACCAGCGAGAGATGGGCACTGGCCCGCCTGGAACCAAATGATCCAACCATAACTTCCTCGCGTTCCAACCATCGTCATGCAATGCCGAGGTTTCAGGCCGTCGTCTGCTCGTTCGGAGCGATCTTTCGCCCCACGGCATCGGCAATGGCACGGCAGCGCTGCATGAGTATCTCGAACTGCGGGAACGTAAGCGATTGGTAGCCGTCACTCATCGCGGTTTCCGGTTCCGGATGCACCTCGACAATCAAACCGTCGGCCCCAGCGGCAACGGCGGCCATGGCCATGGGCGTGACGAGACTCGCGTGCCCGGTGCCGTGGCTCGGATCGACCACAACGGGCAGGTGTGTGCGCTGGTGCAGCCAGGGGACGGACGCCAGGGTGAGTGAGAACCGGGCATGCGCTTCGAAGGTGCGGATGCCGCGTTCGCACAGCATGACGTTCGGGTTGCCCATGTTGAGGATATACTCGGCGGCCAGCAGCAGTTCATCGAGCGTTGCCGCGGGGCCACGTTTCAGCAAGACCGGTTTGCCCGACTGGCCAACCGCTTCCAGCAGTCGGTAATTCTGCATATTCCGGGCACCGATCTGGAGCACGTCGGCATGACGGGCGACCAAGGACACGTCGCCCGTGGCGATCACCTCGGTCACGACGGCCAGGCCAGTCTCCTCGCGGGCGGCGGCGAGAATTTCGAGTCCCTTCTCCTTCAATCCCTGGAAGCTGTACGGGCTGGTGCGAGGCTTGAACGCGCCCCCTCGCAAGGCCGTCGCGCCGGCTGCCTTCACCGCCCGGGCCGTCGCCAGGGTCTGCGCCTCGCTCTCCACCGAGCACGGTCCGGCAATCATCCCAATGTGGCTATTTCCAACCGCCAGGCTGCCTGTTCGAACAACGGTGGGCTCCGGCTTCACTTCCAGGCTTGCAACCTTGTAGGGCGCCAAGATGGGCACAACCTCCTCGACGCCCGGTCCGCTTTCGAGCGATTGACGATGCTCGTCACGTTTCTCGCCGACGGCCGCAATCACCGTCCGTTCGGTCCCATAGATGGGGTGCGGCTTCAGACCAAGCGATTTAACCCGCGTAATCATGTGGGCAATTTGGTCCGGCGTAGCGCCGCGTTTCATGACGACAATCATGGTGACTCTCCAGTAAAGGGTGGGCGAAGGGATATGGCCGGTACTCCGGATTCCTTCCCAGGCAATAAAAAAAGCCCCGAGGCTTCGAGGCCTCGGGGCTTTAGGGGTCTTCTTCGTTATGAGCTTGTGGCTACAGACCGCCTTCTTCCCCTCGACCTCGGGGGCTAAAGTAATACCAAAAATAAAAGGCGGTCCGCGCGATGCTCATAATCTTATTATCGTCGGCCGGGCAGGGCCAACTCGCTCATTCCTTTCATTTTGGCTTGTCGTCGGAAAAAAGCAAGAGGGAAAACCGAAAAATCCGCGACGACCGGAAAGGGCCAACCGTCGCTGGCAACGAACCACCAAGCGCGGTATGCTAGACTGGTAGTGTGGCAGTGCTCTACGGAAGCGATTTCCAGACGCATGGCGGAAGGGATCGTCTTCCTGTCGTTCTGCCTGTCGCCGAGGTGAACGCGCAACCCTTGCGGATAGTCGTGACGATGTCGCTGGCCATTGAACCCATTCCCGTCCCCTTTGTCGCTGACAAGGCTGGCGTTGTCCGAGTTGCCGGGACGCGTGTAACGTTGGACACAATCGTGGTCGCACACCAGCAAGGGGAGCCCCCCGAAGTCATTGCTGACCAGTATCCTTGCGTTCCTCTTGCCGACATCTACGCCGTCATCAACTACTATCTTCGGCATCGACAGGAAGTGGACGGTTATCTGGCGGACCGGGAACGGCAGGCCCAGGAACTCAGGCAACAATGGGAAGCCGTTTGTCCCCCGGACGAGATTCGCCGTCGGCTGGTGGAGCGCCGTGCCAAGACACTGCCGGAGTAGATCCCAATGCTCTGCTTCCTGGCAGACGAAGATCTGAACAACCACATTCTTCGCGGCGTGTGGCGGTACAACCCAGATGTCGATATCGTGCGTGCCCAGGATGTCGGGCTCCAAGGAATGGCCGATCCGATTGTTTTGGGATGGGCCGCCGATACCGGACGCCTCCTCGTTACCCACGACATCAATACGGCCATTGGGTTTGCCCAGAAACGTATCATCAACGGCGACCCCATGCCCGGCGTGATTGCCGTTTCACGCCGCGTGCCAATCAGCCGAGCCATCCACGATTTGCTTCTGCTGGCCGAGTGTAGTCTGGATGGGGAATGGGAGAATCAGATCGTCTTCCTACCACTACCGTAGAAACCGGATCACCGAGGCCGGGCCGGGGGCTGTTCTCGGAGCAGGCGTTCGACGGCGGCTTGCACGGCCTGGTTGTGACGCACGATGAGGCACTGTCCCTTGGCGTCGTAGTGGATGACACCCGGACCGCCAGCGTCGAACCACGTGGGACCGGCAATCCGGTTGCAGATCTGCTCGCTGAGCGTCGCGCCGGTCGCCAATCCATCCAACAAGGGACCAACCGGGTAGAACTCCAACTCCATCATCTCGTCCAGCGCCGCCTGTGTGCTCACCTGCAAGGTGGACGCATCGAGGGCGCGCCAGGCGAGCCCGAGCGGCCGGAGCAGCTTGTCGAGCGCGGCGAGCATCGGCTCGTCAACCACGGTAACCGAGGCAGGTTCAGAATCGGGAATGCCCTCTAGGGCCAGGGCGCGGCGGTCGATTAGAATGTCCGCGCCGGCCAGGACGCCCAGGCGCCCGAGCGCCTCGACCAGCGGCGCCGGTTCGCGATAGTTCAGTGACGTGCTCTTTTCCAGCACCGTCGATGCCCGACGCCGCCGCGAGGCAAGCTGGAACCAGTCGGACGGGGACTGGCTTCGCAAGGGCAGGCCACGTGCCGTGCGGAGCTTTTCGAAGAAGACCAGCAGCTTGTGATGCACCAGTCCCGTCTGCTCGACATGAAGGACCCGATCCTTCGCTTGAATCCTGCCCGAGCCCCCCTGCCCTTGCCACGATTCGGTCGCGATCAGTTTCTGGACGGTCTTGGCCAGTTCTTCAAGGGCGGCTTGGTCCTCGGCCAGATCGTCCACGCTGTAGCGACGGGTAACCAGTTCTTCCTGCACGGCGGCCGGAGCCGTGACAACCACCTGGCCGCCTTCCGCGACGTAGGCCAACCCTCGTTGATTGAGTAAGTCCTTGAGCACCACGGCGAGCGGCGCATTGCCATGGTCCACGGAGACCGAGTCGCGTGGCGAGACGCCCAGCGACTCCAGCCCCTCCGGATCGAACGTAACCGACACTCCGCCAAGCTGCGCGACCAGGGCCACGGCCTGCCCCAACGGCATCTCGGTTACCGCGATTCGCGGGAACGGCTCAGCCAGCCGCGCGACAACGTCCACCGCGGGCAACGGCGGGCGCGCCGGTTCGGCGGCAATGGCTTCCTCGGCGGCCGGAGGTTGCCGTTCTGCCTCGGCGGCCGGTTCCGCCATGTCCGGCCGAGGCGTGCCAGCATCCGAGCGAGGCTTGTCTGCATCTGATCGGGGCCTCGCCTCGTCGCCCAGTGCCGCCACGGTCACGTTGCTACGGCTGTTGATGGTAGCCAGTAGTTCAATCACTTCAGGGTCGACATCTTTCGAAATGAATCGGACCGAGCCATCGGCCATGCCGGCAAGCATGCCATCAGCCTGCCCGCTACCGAACCCGTCGGGGCCGTTTACATACGGTCGCTTGGTAAGCGGTCGCACGGTTGCAAGGCCGCCAGCCGCCCAAGGGCCCAGGTCTTGGGTAACGCCCAAGATGGCGATGGCGTTGGACGCACCATCGCCAATATCGTCAAGGCGTGTTCTGCGTCCAAACCCGAAGACACCGGCTCGAGGATGATCCACCGGAAGGGTCGGCGCGTCGGGACCGACGCCACCGATGCCCACGTAATGCGTCACTGGATACCCGGCCTCGGTCCGACTGGTGCCCACGGCCGGATTGACCATGCGATCGAGCGGACGCCGGGTAACCGCCCGGTTCTGCGGCGAATTCCACGCATAGCCGAATCGAAGAGATCGATGCCAGTCGGCATGGCCATAATAGGGCAACAACTCGGCAATCCAACTCAACCGCGTTTCGGGCGGCAGGAGCGAACCGCCGACTGCTCCCGAAGGCCAAGCGCCCTCGGCCTGCTGATAGTCGGCCAATCCGCTCAGGATGCGTTGCTGCTGCTCGGAATCGGCCGCCAGCGCGGCCCCAAGCCAGTCGGCCTGCAACGGCAATCGGGCAGCCAACGCTGCGTCTGTAAGGCTCCACGGTCCAGCGCCCCAGGCAACGTCGACCAGGACCGTCTTCTCGTCCAGTGTCCATTGCACCGACTGGAGCGCCGTGGTTGCCTCGGTGAGGAACGGCGCGTAGCCTTCCGCCGCGGGATCGGCCTTTCCGCTCTCGGCCGCCAAGGTTGCCAGTCGCCCGGCAACCGCCCGCTTTCCCAAGGGAACCAGCGTATCGAGCGCCCCGCGAACTTCTTCCGCCGTCGTCTCGCTCTCGCACGGAAAGGCCACCTTGCACTGCAAACGGTCCGGCCATTGCATCGCAACGTCCAGGCCGACCGGCGTTTCCCAGAGCGCGCGCCATGCCTGGCGCGTCTCCGGCCACACGTCGAACACGGCGGATGGCAGTCGCCAACCGGCAGCGCGGGCGGCGGACAGATCGATCAGGAAACGCACGTCCGCGGGCGACTGAAGCGGCTTGCCGTCCATCATGCGTCGAATCGGTTCGCTGCGGAATTGCGGTGCCGTCCGGCCGGCAATCGCGTTGAGAATCGCTTCATCGCCAGTGAGGACCGTCCGCTCGTCCAGCACGGCGAAGGGGTGCGGCCAGGGCCCATCAACTAGGCGGCGGCACGTTGCCTCGCCAATGACAATGGGCACACCCTCGCCGCGCGCGACAAGAAGCGTGGCGTCATGCCCCGCGTTCAACTCCAGCAATAGCAGCAGCCGATCCGGCCACGCCGCCAGATCGGTAGACACGACGCGGAGCCGCCGCACTGCCTGAATGTTCAGCCCCAACCCTGCAAAAGGCGCGGCCACGGCCGGTCGCCACCAGTCAGCCGCCGCGTCCAGAAGTAGCCCGCCCTGGGCAGACGCCAAGCCCTCGCATGACTGCAAGTCGGCGAGCAGGACAGTATTGTCGGGAAGCCAGCGCGCGTCGAAATGGTCTGGAGCGGCTAGCGCCGGTTCTTCGACGACCGTCGTCGGATTGGGCTTTGGAGCTGCTTCCACGACCGTAGGCGAGGATTCCACCGAACGGCCGCGCGAAAACATGGCCCACAAGCCCGAAATCACCACCAGCCCCGCCAGCGGCGCGCCGAGGCGAAAAAGCCATCTTCGCCACAGCAACTCCACCGGAGAAGCAAACCCGGTGACAACCGCAACAGGCTCGCCTGGAGCAGGTGGCGGGATCGGTTCCGACCCCCGTGTTGTCGGCGGAGGCCCAGTAGTCGCGACCACGGGCGGCGGAACGGGCGATGCCCCGGCGACCTTACCGCCGGCGGTAGCCACGCCGCTGGCGACGGCCGGCGCGACGGTCTTCGGGGGCCGACGACGTTTCCGGCCATGCCGTACCCCAGGAACTGTGGAACGCCCAGCCGGCTGCGCCGCTGGTTCACGATCCGAAGCCGGCCTGCTCTCGTCCGCCCGCCGATCGGCCGATGGAACCTGACCGATGCCGCTTGGAGTTCCGCCAGTACCTGCTTGACGTCCACGCGCCACGGGAGGTCGACTGGCTGGCGGCTGGCTGACTGGCGGAATCGACGTGCCACTCTCAGGAAGTTCCGAACCGGCAACAGTCGGTTCCTGGGCAGATGAGTCGGGACCAGGGGGCTCCCACCCATCCGGCGGAACAATCTGCACCATACTGCCGCACTTCGGGCACGCCACGATGGCGCCGATCGAGTCGGCACTGCGCACCGCGAGCCGGGCGCCGCAGGTGGTACACGATATCGAGAATAACGTTTCTGACACGTTTCCGCTATTTGCCGGATGATTATGGAGAAATGGCCGAGCAGGCAGCGCCAGACCTCGTGAAACAACGGCATCCTCGGTACCGTCACAGCCTCTCTTATTGTACGTTGCCGACGGCGTGCTGTCACGGAATGGGTGCAAAGGTGTGTCGCAAGATTTTCTGGCAGTCAGGTGGCACGCGCCTCGGCCACGCGCGGTCCAGCGCACCGACCAGTGCGAGCCGGCTGCCGCGGCCGTCCAAGGGGTATAAAACGAACACCGAGCATTTTCCGAACGCCCTTGACGTTTTTCGACTGTTCGTTTATTCGGGCTCTTCCGTTTCTGGGTGCATGTTCGCACCTAGATGGAAGAGCCGCCAACTTCACCGAGAAAGCTCCCTAATTCCCGCCTGCAACCCCTTGACTTTCCATTTCCTGCCGTCCATCCTTGGTTTCTGTGGCCAGGATCAAATTTCCTATCCCCTGGCGGATTTCACGGAAAAGAACAACTATCCGCGTGTGCTGGTGATCACCGACTATGAGCCGGCGGGTTGGGTGGATGTGAAGGGCGGCGATCACGCGGGGAGGAACGAGACGTAGCTGATGATGCACTTTCGGCCGGATTTGGTGGACCTGTCGCGTTTGCCGGATGGCGAGATTGATCCGAAGCGCGAGGGCTGTACGGAGAACGCGAAGGAAGCGACGCCGGAGCATGGCGCTATGCTGACGAAGGTTTTTGTGGAGCAGGCGGCGCCGAAGGTGCGCGATCTGCTTGAGGAAGCGAACGTGGAATGGCCTGCGGAAGTGGCCAATGGCGACTGAACTGAGGAGACCGGACATGACACGGCGAGCGAGCGGGATTGCTGCGGTACTGATTCTTGTGGCGGCGTGGTGCGGCGCGGCACCGGTCGAGGTGATCGATCCCGCGGAGACGAACAAACGTCTGTCGAAGGCGACGGTGACGACGGACGCGAAGGTGGGCAAGGGGGCGTGGGTGCTGACGCCTCCGGCGGGCAAGACATCGTTTCTTCAGGTGGATATTCACGACGGTTCGGTGGACTTGGGCAAGTACGCGGGGCTGGCGTTCTGGTGGAAGGCGGAGGGCGATGGACTGCGTGGGCTGACTGTGAAGACGCGGTATCCGACAATGCTCGAGGGGCGGCAGTATGTGCTTCCGGTGTGGACGGTTGGCAAGGCGTCTCTGCCGCGCGAGTGGTCGGCGGCGACGGTGATGTTCTCGCGCAACGCGGGGATGCAGGAGGGGGACCCGTGCAAGACGCCTTCGATCGAGTTTCGCATACAGGTAGAGGCGGGCGCGAACGTGAAGGTGTATATCGATCATCTCGTGGGGCTTCCGGGCGCTTTCGAGTTGGTGGCTGGGCGGCCGCGTTTTGAAAATGGCGCGTGGTCGACGCTCGTGAGTTTGAAGAGCGAGGCGACGGGCGATCTGGACCTAGTTGTGGGGGTTGGCGACAAAGAGGTGAGGCGCTTGGCTCTTGCAGCGGGCAAAGAGGATGCCTTTGAGCTGCCATTGCCCTTGGGCTCGGATGCGCTGGAGGGGCTGAAACCGCTGGAGAGTGTGGCGGTGGATGTCTGGGCGCGGATGGGGGATGCGGAGATTACGCGGGTGAGTCGGGCGCTTCACGTCTATAAGCCTATCCCGTTGCCGCCGCGGCCACGTCTGCTGGTGGATGCGGCGCAGGTGGCTGAGATCAAGGAGCGGATCGCGAAGTACGACTGGGCGAAGGCGCGATGGAAGCATGAGAAGAATAAGGCGGACTACGCGTTGAAGAACGTGTTGGACGTGCCGCCGGGCGGAGGCGGGCAGATATCGCACTTCTACGCGAACCCGAAGACGGGCGGGCGGCTGACGCTGGGCAAGAAGATCGGGAAGTACCGCTGGGAGCATGTGGACGAGAAGACGGGGGAGGTGTTCAAAGGTGACCCGTCGAGCGAGAAGACGGATTTCGATCTGGTGGGGATTCACAAGGAGCATTGGCGCAATTCGTGGCAGGCGAAGAATCTGGCGTTTGTCTACCAGATTTCGGGCGACAAGCGCTATGCGGAGAAGGCGCGGGAGATATTGCTGGCGTATGGGCGGAAGTATCTGTCGTTTCCTCAAGATCGCTATGGCAAGGGCAAGACGCATGGGGTCGGGCGCGCGACGGCGAATTACCTGACGGAGTCGAGTTGGGTGATCGAGATGGCCGGGGCGATCGACATGATCTGGGATGTGCTGAGTGAGGACGAGCGGCGTCTTCTTGCCGACGGGATGCTGTATCCGGCTCTTCGCGATTCGATCCGCCCGGTGCGGTGCTATGTGCATAACATCCAGTGCTGGAAGAACTCGGCGAAAATCTACGTGGGGTTGCTCTATGAGGATCCGGAGCTGATCCACAGCGCGCTGCATGACCCGGAGGAGGGGTACTGGACGCAGTTGGAAAAGGGCATTCTGCCGGGCGGAGTGTGGTATGAGGGGTCGTGGGACTATCACTTTTATACGATGGCGGCGATGGAGCCGCTGACGGAGGCGGCACGTCATTGCGGCATCGATCTGTATGTGGATGCGTTCAAGGAGATGTACCTGGCGCCGACGCGGTTCGCGATGCCGGATATGCGGTTGCCGAACTTCAACGATGCGGGACTGATAAACCTGAAGAATTCGGGCTACCGGTATTTTCTGGCGGCGGCACGCTGGCCGGGCGAGGCGGCGTTCGAGGGCATGACGGCCTATGGGACGGAGGATGCGTGGGAGCGGCTTCTCTATGGGACTGCGCCGACGCTGCCGGAGAAGAAGGGCCTGCCGTTCGCGACGACGAACCACGAGGGGGCGGGATATGCGACCCTGGTGCGGGGCGAGGGCGAGGACGCGACGTGGCTGACACTGAAGTACAGCCCGCCGGCGGGGTACCACGACCACCCCGACCGGTCGCATTTCATCCTGTATGCGCGCGGGCAGTTGGTGGCGACGGATCCGGGGTCGGTGGCGTATGGGATGGATATCCAGCGTGACTGGTACAATACGACGCTGTCGCACAACACGCTGATGGTGGACGAAAAGCCGCAGATCAAGGCGGCGGGGAAGTGTCTGGCGTTTGGGTCGTCTCGTGGCGTGGACTACACGATGCTGGATGACCATGAGGCGATCAAGGATGTACAGTTCGTCCGCACGGCGGCGTTGATGAGCAAGGACCTCATCGTGTTCATCGATCAGGTACGTTCCGACAAGGAGCGTGTCCTGGATTTTGCCTATCACCAGGCGGGCGAGTGGGTGAAACTGCCTCCAGGCAAGGAGGGCAAGCCGCCGGCGAAGGTGCCGTACAGTTACCTGCGCGATACGACGCAGCGGGATGTGACTGGGGGGATGGTGGCGTCGACGCGGGTGGCGGATGGTTTCGAGCCGGTGATCGCGGTGGCTGCGGGCGATCCGACGGTTGCGATCACGGGAACGGGGCCGGGCACAGGCGGAGCGTTGAGCCAGGTGCCGTGTCTGATCCTGCGGCGTAGCGAGAAGGAGACGGTGCTGGCTTGGGCAATCGCGCTGGATGGCAAAGCGCCGAAACTGACGATCCAACCGGTGCGAAGCGCCGATGGCAAAGCGCTGCCGACGGCGCAAGTTGTGGCGGTGCGCGTCGAAGTGAACGGCAAGACGACAACGCTTGTCGCCAACCCGGACGCTTTGGCGCTTCGGGGAAATGGCAAAGCGCGGGTTGCGGTTGTGGAGTAGCTATTGATGATCTTGGGGGACTTCTACTCTGCCATACGCGCACGACCGCGAGCCCTATGACTGCCAATGTGAGAATTGCGAACCTTTCGCCCGCGGTCTTTGCGATTGCTGCAACCATCCTCGGCCTGTCGATGTTCCTGGGCGTTCTTCCCAATGGGATGATTGGCGCGTTGGCCTTTACGATGGTCGTTGGTGGGCTATTCGCCTTGGTTGGAGATCACACGCCGATTCTTAAAGACTATTTGGGCGGTGCCCCGTTGGTCTGTGTGTTTGGAGCCGCGACGTTGGTCTATTGCAGCGTCTTGCCGAAGTCCACGACGGCCAATGTAACGGCTTTCATGAAAGAGGGTGGTTTCCTAGATTTTTATGTTGCAACGCTAATCACCGGATCCATTCTGGGAATGGACGCGAAACTACTGGTGCGAGCCGGGATTCGCTATGTGTTTCCGTTGGTGGGTGGAGTGGTTTGCACCGTGCTCGTCACCTCGTTGGTCGGTGCATTGTTCTATACCGGGTGGCGTCACGCGCTGATGTACGTTTGTTTCCCGATTATCGGCGGCGGTATGGGCGCGGGGGCTGTTCCGATGTCGGAAATCGTGAGTTCGATGTCCCCGGAAGTCGACGCGTCGATCGCCTTATCCAAGTTCGTCCCCGCTTTGGCCATCGGCAATGTGTTGGCCATTGTCTTTGCCGGATTGTTGAACAAGCTGGGAGAACGTCGCCCGGAACTCACGGGAAACGGGGTGCTCATGAAAGGCTTCGTGCCAAAGGTTGAGAAGCCACGAGACTACTCGGTCGACGAACTGGGGGTCGGGCTGCTGGTCGCTTGTCTCTTCTTTATCGCAGGTCGTGTTGCCGGACACTTTATTCCGGCCATCCATTCGTATGCGTTGATGATCATCACGGTCGCCGTAGTCAAGATTTCAGGTGTTGCGCCGACAAAACTCGAAAAGGCTTGCAGCGGATGGTATCGGTTTGTCGTTACCAACTTTACAGCGGCGCTGCTGGTAGGAATTGGGATCGCCTTCACTGACCTGAACGAAGTCCTACGGGTTGTTTCCCCCGCTTTTTTCCTGCTGGTCTTCACGACGGTTTTTACGATCGTCCTATCGTCCGGTTACATCGGTACGCTGGTCGGATTTTTTTTCGTGGAATCCGCACTCACTTCCGGGCTCGGCATGGCAGACATGGGCGGGACGGGAGACGTCGCCGTGTTATCGGCGGCGAAACGAATGGAGCTAATGCCCTTTATGCAAATATCGTCCCGCCTGGGGGGTGCGATTGTTTTAGTGATCGTCAGCATTGTTGCGAGCGTCTTACTGTCCTAAATGCTCTGGCAAGGGTGCTGCTCCGCGAAAGGCTGGCTTTTGGCTAAAAAGGAACTCACGATTAGATGGAAAGAGGAAACTGGTCATTGTTTCTGTGGACATGAAATAGACCTTCCCCTTATATGAATGACCGCAATTTCTCACGTCCCGGTCTTCATACAAGAGGAAGGTTATGTCTGGCAAGGCCGCCAAGATTGTGATCACCGAAAAGCAAGAGAACATTCTCCGGCAGATTCACCGTTCGACAACGGCATCGCAGCGGCTCATTCAACGGGCTGGAATCATCCTACTGGCTTTCAGCCGGCTCGTTCAACATAGGCATCGCGAATACGGTCGGACTCTTTGGCGTTTACCGCGCCAACTTGCCGTCTGTTTGCCGGTAGTGCTCTTGGATTTCGTCGGCCGGCAGAGCCCGATCGTAGACGGCGATCTCATCGAGCTTGCCTTCGAGGTTGGCGAACTTGTCGCTACGGCCGCCGAAGCAGAACCGCGTGCAGCCGGCCGGGAAGGTCGCTTGGGCCGTACCCGAGACAATCGGCTCGGTCGAGCCGTCGAGGTATAGCTCGATCTGCTCGCCTCGGCGGACGAAGGCCAAATAATGCCAGGTCTTCTTCTCGATGACTGGACCGGCGCGCAGGCTCGTTTTGACTTTGTCGCCGTTATAGAGGCCGACCAGGCCGGGCGACTCGTTCGACTTGCCCGAAATCCCCACGTTGTCGCCCGAGGCGTCTTCGTCACCCTCCGGACCACGGGAGAAGAGGTAGCAGGTGACGGATCGGGCGTCGTTGGGCAGTCCGTTAAAGAACCACATCTCGACCGTGTAATCGTTGTCCAACTTGGGTAGGTCGACCGTGAGTCGTCCGGCGACGAAGTGAAGGCACCGATTAACCACGCCCGGCTGGCAGAAGCCCGGGCCGTCGGGGCCGGGCAGGTAATGGACCGTCATTGGTTCGACCGTGGCGTTGTATCCATTGCCCGTGCGATCCAGTGCCACGTTGCCATCCAACTCACCCAGTCGATAGTAGGCCAGCGGCTTGGATTGCAGGACGGTCTTGGCGTAAGGACCGTCGCTTTCGGCCGGCGTTTTACGCTTCTCGCCCGCTACCTTTTCCAACAGTTGCAACTCGGTTTCCACGGTCAGCGGTTCGACTGTCGGACCCATCGACATGCGGCGGATCCAGGTGGTGTAGCCACCCAGCGGATGTTGCTCGGGCGGGGGCAGGTAGCCTCGGTCGCCGTTGGCCAGCGAGACGTTGAACGTACAAGGCAGCGGGCTTTGGGCTTTGAGTTTCAGGCCGGTTAGACCGTAGACCTCAAAGGGCATCGTCGTAATGCCGACGTCGCCGAGCCGAATCGCCTGGAAGATCATCTCCGGCGTTTCGGCCGTTCCGAGCAGCGTAATCTCGTCGGCGTGAACTTGCGAGACATTGTGCGGCCGTGGGCCCATCTCGGCAACCGTCGCTTTGGCCCAGACTAGTTCCTCGGGCGTGGGCACGCGGTACGGTATTTCGATCCGCCGCTCGGCCATGCTGACGGGTACCCAGTCGTGGAACTTGATTGTCTTGTAGGCTTTCATGGCGTGGTCGACGAGCAGGTTGCTGTACTTGTCCAGGCCGCCGAAATCTCCATGCTTGCCGTGATAGTCGTGCCTGGACAGATCACCGCTGGTGCCTTGGGTAAACAGCCCGACGAACGGTGGGTCGAACTCCTCTTTTCCGAGTCGCTCTTCCATGAAGGTGCAAACGCGCCCCTGGTAGTCGCTCGACAGCTTGGGCGCCCCATAGTAATGTTGCGAGTAGTTCATCATCATGGCCAGCGGTCGACCGTCGGCTGTTTGGAACGCAAGCACGGAGAGTTCCGAGTCGACCGGGCCGCAGGGGCCAATGTAATCATCGGTGGCTGCCTTGCCCGGGTGCATTCGGGCGAAGTCGTGGCCGCCAAATGGGTTGCTTGGCTTGCGGTCGGATCGGGCGATCCAGCGGCGGCAGAAAGTAAGACCCGCCGCGTCGGTCTTGGCCCAGCCGATTCGGGCAGGCTGCATCTTCTCATACGCCCGGATGATCCCTTCGGCCATCATGCCGGGTGCTTCCTCGACGTAGTTGGGGTCGGGGTCCAATCCCCGAGTGGCCGCCCGAGCCGCGGGGCCGGAATGCGTGTGGGTCGAGGAGATGGAGATTCGCTCGGCCGGTATGCCAGTCGCCTTCGTAACCAGCCGCTTGGTCTCGTCAAACAGCGGTCGAAACGCGCCCGTATTGTCCATCGTGGCGATCACGATTGGCCCGCTGCCGTCGTCTATCACCAGCGAACGAGAGTAAATGCGGTGGTAAACCTTTTCGGCCTTGGCGTTGAAGTACCCGCCGCTGACGAAACAGGGCAGATGCGTGGGCGTTATGTCTTGGGCGTGGGCGCCCACCCGCAGGACACGGGGCTGTTTGGAATCAGCGCCTATCGTCATCGAAACTGTCGAGAGGGCCAACGAGGCTAACAGGGTTGCGATTTTGATTCTGCACATTTGATGGCTCCTCGGAAGTTCATTGCTGCTGAGCGGTTTCTCTTGCGGAAGACGCTCAGCGGTAGGTTTCGGGTGTTTATCCACCGCGCGTCACCCGTCGTGGGTGGCTGCCGAGCGGCCTGGGTGATGTGGGTAGAGGCGGGAGTTGTGGGCAACGCACGGGCCAGCAAGTAGCTGGCGGCGCGGCCGTTTGAGTTTCCATTGTAAAGTCGTCCGGCTTCGCCGCTCCCATGCACCGGGCCGCTCCCATGCACCGGATGGTTATCCGCGAGTTTGAAAGTATCGCTTTCACTGCCATGTGGTGTCCTCCCGTGTGGTTTCCACTAACTTAGCCAAGAGCGGCCGGAAAAGCCAGACGACCTGGGAGTAGTCTTTGCCCTCGGTGAGTCGGATAACGAACAAGCTGACCGGGCGGCCGCCCGTCAACCGTCCATCAAGAATCCACCGGATCGGCCGCTCCGGTCCAGCGATTGTTATGCCCAACTACGACGCGGCTACATTCTTTTTGGAAGGACATGCAGGTACACCAAACAACATTCCACGGACACTGATGTCTTCATCGATATCGGGCCAATGGGCTCCCTCTCCATTGCCAATGATCTCAAAGTTAGTACGCTGCGCGGGAGTTGCTTCGGATAGCCGCCAAGACCATGCAAGCGGGACGCTAATACTGCGACCATCCTCAAGCTCCGCAATGATCAAATCTTCCGTGACATTCATCGTCATCATCCGCGGTTCATTACTCACCACAGTGTTCATTCCAGCCCTCCATAATGCGATCCAAATTTTTGAGGGTCAACTTTCGGATATGGTTAAGTTCGTTTGCCTTGAATCCATTGTTTGTGCCAAGAGTTACAGGTTCAAGCCAAAACTTACATGTCATTCGCTCACGACGCACATGAATACGTTTGGGTTCACCGCAATCGAAGCTGTAAAAGAAAAATCGATACGGCCCAGAGATGTCCGGAATAGTTGGCATTCTGAAATTTCCCTCGGAGCCAGTATAGCGGACAGGAAACTGCTCATTCCATTCTACACTACGGAATCAGTTGTGACCACCTGGGGAGTACTGGGTATCACGAACCATACTCTGCGGCCCTGCTAGGCCACTTGTTCCGGCCGCGTCATTCAAACGCGATTTCATTTTCACGGTCGTGGGTGAGAATGTGGAGCATCTCATTCAGGCCGCATCCGTTGCCGGCAAGCGTTGGTTCCAAGGCATCGCCCACTGCCGCGCCGCCTTCGGCTAACGCTGCCCGAGCTCTCCGCCACCGCTTCCCCTCCTCTCCTCGCTGCCTCCGCGCCCCGCTAGCGCTCATTTCCTGCCATTTCCCGCATTTGGTCACCTCTCAACAGCCCAATCCAGCCAACCTGCCCCCATCTTGCCACATTCCTTTGGCGTTCAGATAAATTGACCCGGCGGTGCTCAGAAGAATTGAGCCATCGG
>CAZASB010000017.1:0-29828 GCA_964487655.1 uncultured Planctomycetaceae bacterium | reverse complement strand
CCGTCCGGGCCGCTGAGCGCCTTTCCAATGACCGAATACTCCTCCGGCTTGTTGCGGTCGGCTTGTTGCGGTAGGCGACTTTCGGCGCATGGACCCAATAGAAAGTTGCTTCCTTGCCCGCCACTGAGTCGCTGCCGGCCACCGTTGCCGTGAGCGTGAAGGTCTGCCCTGGCAGCACATTCGGATTGGAGACCAGAAGGTCCACCCTATGGGCCAACTGCACGCGACGCACTGCGTCCGCCGCAACCGGCTGGCGATTGATCTGCAACCGCGGCGCCGCGCCACCGCCCGGTCTCGGCCTGAAGACGGCGGCGGACCGCTTGACTGGCTCGCCTTGCGTGGGCTCGCTGGGGATGTGTCTTGATGGTCGCGACGCTGGGCTTGTAGTCGATGCTCATGTTGACGCGGTAACGCTTGGCCTCGGCGTCATTGGTCGGAGTGGGCTTGGGCGTGTCGCCTTGGAACAGCACGTGGTCCCAGACCATGTCCTCCTTGCCGTCCTGGTTACGCTGGAATGTTACCGCGTCGGAGTAGTCCAACTTCACGACGGGAAAGGACGCGAGCACGCGTCCCGGTTCCAACGGCTTGGCCGAGAGACGCCACTGCTCCAACAGCCGCATCTCTTGCTCGCGCACTTGCGGTGATAGGACGGGCAAAGCAATGCCTCGCAACGGCGCGGACATACCCATGCCGTAAACGCCATAGGTAATCGAGTGGATCGAATAGTCCATTGACGTGGCTAATGCCCAACTGGCTCAGGTAGGGCGTCAAGGCGGCTGCGTCGCGGAAGGTACAATGATCCTTATGGAACTGAAGCCGGTACGTGGCTCGAGGGTACGGCTTGCGTTGCGCCAGCTTTTGCCGGACTGCGTCAATAACCTCGGCTTGTATGACGGAAAGAGTGCTCATTGTGCCCTCTCCATGCTCCAAATGACCAATTCCAGCGGCAATAACTCATCGATCCACCCAGTTGTATCGCGAATGCCACCATATTTCCTTGCCTCCGTGCTCAACAGGCATTTGTCGGAAAATGGATTGTCTTCCGCGGAAAGCGGCTTTGCGGTGCAACTCTCCGAGTCGCGAGAAGACGACTCGAAGAGTCGTGCTACATTGTAGAGCGGTACGCGACGGTTTGTGAGGTTCGCACAAATCAAGACGCCCTGCGCTCCGCCGCGCTCGATCACCAGGATGGTCGGCGATTCTTCCCCGCCGGCATTCCCCAGACTCGACTTCACGACCCGTGCTTTCGTCCGCTCGCGGTCAAGCAGGCCGGGCCATGTTCGTCTTGCTGTCAGGAAATCGGCATAAAGCCGGCGCAGGCGCGCGTGGAACGTGCCCTCGGGCCATTGCCACGCGAGCTTGGCGGAATTGAATGTGGTTACGGCCTGGGGGTCGGGTATCTCATCGTCCCACTGGAACTCGAGCGCGGCGAACTCCTCCCGCCGACCACGCCGCACGGCCTCAACCAACGGCTCGTCGCCAAACGAGCAGAAGAAGGGAAATGGGTGCCGCTCCGCGTACTCCTCGCCCATGAACAACAGCGGCACGCACGGCGAGATAAGCAGCAGTCCGCAGGCAAGGCGTTGGGCCGGCTCCGGCAGGTAAGCGGCTGAACGGTCGCCCAAGGCGCGGTTGCCTATCTGGTCGTGGTTGTGAATACACACAACAAATCGTGAGCGGTCGCGGTTGCCCACGAGCATGCCGTGCCTTCGCCGCCGGAATGGACTGTACTGACCATCATAGACAAACACTTGCTCTAGGGCTTTCGCCAGATGTTCTGGCCGACTAAAGTCGCGGTAGTAGCCTTCCCGGTTGCCAGTTAAGAGTACTCGCACGCAATGGTGAAAGTCGTCGCTCCACAAACCGTCCAGTCCGAAGCCGTTTCGTTCCACCGGGTCGATCAGGCGGACATTGTTCTGGTTGGTCTCCGCAATGACGTGGACCGTGCGACCTTGCTCGCGGGCGAGTTCTTGGACACCGTCCTGAAGTTCGGCCAGAATGTGCCGAGCGCTGAAGTCATGGATAGCATGGACCGCGTCGAGCCGCAAACCGTCCACGTGGAAATCGCGGACCCACATCCGGGCGTTCTCGACCACGAATCGGCGTACAGGGTCGCTGTCCGGCCCGTCGTAGTTTACCGCGCCACCCCAGGGTGTGTGGTAGCGGTCGGTGAAGTATGGGCCGAACTGAGAAAGGTAGCATCCTTCCGGGCCGAAATGGTTGTACACCACGTCAAGAAACACGGCCAGACCCTCGCCGTGTGCCGCATCGACCAACTGCTGCAAGCCACGGGGTCCACCATAGCTATTTTGCACGGCATACAAGAAGACGCCATCGTAGCCCCAATTTCGGCCACCGGGAAACTGAGCAACCGGCATGATCTCGATGGCAGTCACCCCAAGCTCCCTTAGTTGCTCAAGTCGCGGCACGGCAGCATCGAACGTGCCCTCGAGCGTGAATGTCCCGACGTGCAGTTCATAGATAACCAGTTCCTCGCGAGGAACGCCAGTCCATCCAGAATCGGACCAGGGATAGTCATCTGGGAAGAAGACGGCCGACGGCGCGTGGACGCCGTCTGGCTGCCATCGCGACGCCGGATCGGGAAACTGGCCTCGTTCGAGAAGCCGGTAAGTGTAGCGATCGCCCTCGGCAACGCTCGCCGCGTGGAAAGTGAAATAGCCGTTGGGCTCGGCGGCCATGTCATGCTCGTCATGACGTTCATCGCGTTGCAGAACAAGTTGCACCTGCCCGGCCTTCGGTGCCCACAGCCGCCACTCGACCGAGCCGTCTGGTTGTCGAATCGCTCCTTGCGGTCGGTGGATGGGCTGTTCGAAGATTGCGCTGCGGGGGGGTATGCCTAGGTTCATCGCATGTCCTTTGCAGATCCAATCCAGTGGCTCGGACGCATGCTCCGTCGGACGTAAGTGGGCGTTCCTTCAGTTTGCGGCCTGCCGACGATCGAGGCTACGTTAAGTGTACGCAAAGTCTGGCACTTCGGCACCCCCCAAGTCTCGATTTGGGGGTAACTCGCCGAGATTGACATCGCCCTCCCATCATGGCAGAATCGGGAACGAGGTGGAGTGAAGCTCGTTATCGACAACCGTGCCATCTGGAGGCGCCCAAATGAATCCGACCTGCGCGAAGCTCTTGCTGTTGGTCCCGCTGCTGGCCTTTAGCGCCGCTGCCCTGGCCGACGACGACCTGACCGTCCTTACGGAAACTCCAGACGGCGTAGCTCCGGGAGAACTACTTGAACGATACCTGAAGCAGCAGTTCCACGAGCAGGTCGACAAACGCCGCGAGACGTTCCTGTCGCTCAAGAGTCGAGCCGACTGCCTGAAGTGGCAGACCGCGAGACGCGACTTCTTCGTGCGTCAACTCGGCGGATTTCCGGAACGTACGCCTCTGAACTCGCGAATCGTCGGGCAACTTGGCGGCAAGGGGTATCGTATCGAGAAGGTCGTTTTCGAGAGTCGCCCCAGTTTCCACGTTACGGCGAATCTGTACCTGCCGGAATCGAAGGGGCCCTATCCTGGGGTGATTGTTCCGTGCGGTCACAGCCACGACGGCAAGGCGGCGGGTGGCTACCAGCGCATTTGCATGCTACTTGCCCGTCACGGCATCGCTGCCCTCTGTTATGACCCCATCGGCCAGGGCGAGCGGTATCAGATGCTCGACTTCGAAAACGAGCACGAAGTCTTTCCGATGGTTACGTACCGTCTCCCCGTGCCGCATCCGCGGGTGCGGTATCTGTGTACCCAGGAGCATACGGCCATCGGCCTCGGGTGTATCCTGTTGGGATCGAACATTGCCCAGTATCGGGTGTGGGATGGCATGAGGGCGATCGACTACCTGCAGAGCCGCGACGACATCCTTGCCGAGCAGATTGGCTGCACGGGCAATTCCGGTGGGGGCACGCTGACGGCCTATCTCATGGCGCTCGACGATCGCATCGTCGCCGCCGCGTCGGTCTGTTACCTGACGACCTTCCGGAAGCTGATCGACTCGCGCGGGGCCCAGGACGCCGAGCAGAACATCTTCGGCCAGATCGCCTTCGGCATGGATCAGGCCGACTACGTGATGATGCGTGCCCCCAAGCCCACCCTCATTGGTGCCGGCCGTCGCGACGCGACGTTCGACGTTGACGGTACGTGGGACGTCTTCCGCGAGTCGAAGGAGTTTTATTCGAGGCTCGGATATCCCGAACGCGTCGATATGAACGACGCCGACTTGCCGCATGGGTTTCATCTGCAACAGCGCGAGGCTGCCGCGCGCTGGTTGTATCGTTGGCTTCTGGGCGGGGATAAGGTGATTGAGGAGGTCGATCCGGCCTCGTTGCCCGATCCGATGACGGACGTGCAGACCCGTGAGTTGAATGAGGGCGACTGGACCCAAGAGAACCTGTATTGCACGCCCGACGGTCAGATGCTACTCGTGGAGGGAGAGAAATCGGCATTCCAGATCAATGCCGAATACGAGCAGGAACTGCGCGCACAACGTATTGAGGCATGGGAGAAACTGCGTGACGACGAGCGACGGGCGCTGGTCCGTACGACGATCGACGGCATGGTGGAAATGGAGGCCCAGCCTGCCGGGCAAGAGATGGCGCCACATCGATCGGTTGGCGTGATTCAGCGTGACGGCTACACGATCGAGAAGCTGGCTCTCACGCCCGAATCAGGGATCGAACTGCCTGCCTTGGCCTTCGTTCCCGCAGAGCGCAAAGGTCCGGCGGTGCTCTACCTGCACGGCCAGAGCATGAAGGTCGACGCTGCGCCGGGCGGCCCGATTGAACAACTCGTCAAGCAGGGGCAGCTTGTCCTGGCGGCCGAGTTGCGGGGCATTGGCGAGACCGAGACTGGGCATGGACGGCGGGATTACGGGTACGGCAAGTTTGGGCGGGACGGGCAAGAGGTGTTTCTGGCCTACCTGACCGGACGTACCTACGTCGGCATGCGGGTTGCCGACGTGGCGGCCTGGAGCCGGTTTCTCGCAAGCTACCAGATGATTGGCGACGTGTCGAACGAGTTGCGTTTGGTCGCCATTGGTGAAGCGGCGATTCCCGCCCTGCATGCCGCGGCGCTCGATCCCGAGCGATTCTCGTCGGTATGGTTGCACAATATGATTGCGTCTTGGGGGGAAGTCGTCCGTTCACCTGACAATTTCGATCAGTTGGTCAACGTCGTTCATGGCGCCCTGAGGTGCTACGACCTGCCCGACCTCATCGTGCTTGCCGGTGCCGAAAAGGTGCGGATCGAGGCGCCTTTCGACGTGCTTGGCAAGCCGGTGCCAAGCGAGAAGCCACAATAACACGAACAAAGGAGAACCCGCCGATGTCAACCATTCTCTGCCGTTGCATGACGTCAACCTTGATCGTAATGCTTCTGGTTTGTGGCCTTGCGACCGTCAGCGCCAGTGAGCAGCCAGGCTGGCTCAATGCGAAGGACCTGGGGACCTCGGGCTCGCTGGTCGAGACGAACAGCGTCGCCACGGCTGGCTCCCGCGAGATCACCGTGCAAGACCCGGCCGATTTCCAGGCGGGGCAGGAAGTGATCGTGTCCGGCTGTCACCCGCACTACACCTACTGCCATCTGCGTCCGCCGGAGAACCCGTTCAGCAACAATCCGCTGGGCGATGCGGCGGAGATGCGGGGTTATGACGGCAGTAGTGGGAGCTGGCTGGTCTACCTCCTCGAGATCGACGGCGTGGAGCCGGCGACCTTCCGCTGGACCGACGATATGGCGAGGACCTGGAAGGGCACCAAGACGCCCATCACGTTCGACTGGCAACCGCTTAGCTCGGGGCTCGAAATCAAGCTTGCCAAGCGAGCGTGGCAGTCTGGCGAAATTATCGACTTTTCTGCTCGCGACCAGTTGTTCACCAAGATCGAGAAGATCAAGGGCAACGTGTTCACGTTGCAGGATCCGGCCACGCGCGACTTCAAGGAAGCTGTTGTGCGGCACTGCGATACGCAGGCCCTGCAGGAGGCCATCTCCCGAGCATTGAAGGAGAAGCGGCGTCTCTATATTCCTCCGGGCCACTACCGATTGGCCGGCAGCCTGAACGTCTCCGACCCCAACGGCATCGTGATCGAAGGCGCCGATGGAGTGAACGCCATATTGGACATTTCCGAAGGCCGTGGCGCGTGCTTGAAACTCATCAGCGGCACGGAGGCCACGGTGCGCAACTTACGCTTGGTCGGGCACACCGGACTTGGCGAAGGGCCTGGGTGGCGGAGCTTCCGGACCTCCAGCGGTCGCGCCTGCTGGCCCGTTGGCATGAAACCCTGCCAAGCCATTACCATCCGTAACACCGAACGCGTACTGATTGAGAACTGCCACGCCAGCCGCATGAATTGCGAGGCATTCTACTGTCAAGGCAGCTCGCGAAGCGGACTGAACGAGCCCAAGGCTTACACGCGGCTGCTCACCTATCTACGTTGCTCGGTCACCAACTGCGATGGCAACGCATTCAACAACAACGACCTCGCGGAGAACACGAGCGTCCTTTACTGTCGTATCCAGGACGTGGGCGGATGTACCTGGGAGGGGGCGTCGCGTTTCGTGCGGTTCATCGGCAACTACGTGCGGCATTCGGGTACAATCGCCATGGGCAATATCGGCAGCCGCGCCGAGCATCTCGAGCAGCTCGGCTCCGGACAGCACATCGTCGCCGACAACGTATTCGAGGGCGACATGTTCTACGCGGGCCGCTCCGGCGGGTATATGATCCGCGCCGCCCACGGCGCCACGCAGGTGATTATCCGCAACAATCTATTTGTCAATTTCGCCTCATCGGGGATCGAGGTGACCGGCATGGCGGACGACCGCCATCTTCCCACGAATACGGCCACGATCAGCGGCAATATCATGGACCTGACGAATCTAGGCGAGAATAAGGTGGTACGCACGGGAATCAACGTGAGCGCGTCGGGAGTGATTGTGTCGAACAACCAGGTTTACGTCCGTGGCGACTGCGACCCGGACGTTACCGGAATCTTGGTCAAGGAGCCGGCCGTGAACCTGCTGGTCCACGACAACCTGATCCGCAGTTGCGGTCGGGGCCTCGCCACCGACCGTGTGGAGTCAATTGTCGTGGAAGTCGTCGATCCTCGGACGTTCCTCTGCGCGTCCGGCCGAGGCATTCCGTTCGAGCGCCGGCAGTCTCACCGCTACCGTGGCTGGAATGTCGCCTGGTTGGACGGAGCGCAGGCCAAGGCATCGTCGGTGCTCGAGGGCTTCGATCCCGAATCGCTACAGTTCTCGCTCCGTGAGCCGTACACCATGAAGGTGGGTGACCGATTGGCGATCTATCCGCCGTTGGCCAACTGGTCGCTGCACGACAACACGATCACCGGGTGCCTTGAGCCAGTTGTTCTCGACTCTTACGGCAGCTCGACGTCGTTTTTGACCGAAAATCTGGTCTCGCGCGGCGAAACGACCGGCGTGAAGCAGGCGATTGCCGTTCGCGGGCGGTTTAGCCTGAAGGAAAACCATGTTCAAGGTTTCGACGAGCCCGACTCCGCGGCGCTGGGACTCTACCCGGACCAATTCGGCGAACCGGTGCGGAACGTGTATCGGCGGAACACGTTTGACGGCTGTTCAAGGATGTTTGTCGAAAGTGAGAAGGCATTGTGGGAGGCAGCTGATACGGGCGAGAATAGCATTATCACGAGAAATTGAGCCGATTCAGTTTGAGCTATCAACATACTGAACGGTAAGCAGTGGATTGCCAACATGCCGCATTCGGCCTGGGATGATTTTGACAGGATGCGTTTCATCTATCTGGAGGAACATGCGATGGCGCGAAGCACTTTGTTTGGTATGGTTCTGGCCGCGTTGCTGGGAGTTTTAGGCTGGTGTGGCGAGGAGGCCGAACCGGCGGCGCGGCGAAAGCCGGCCGACGTGATGAAGGAGGCTGACGGTACGGATTTCCGCTTCGCTTACTATCCGTCGCTTGATCGCCTACGGTTCCTCGTACTCACGCCGCCGCCACGGTTCGAACGTTGGGAACTGAAACTTTGCGCGGCGGGACGAGCGGCCGAGCTTGCACGCGCCGCCGACCGTCTGCCGTTCGCCGCGTCCGGCGAGACGCTGGCGGTTCCGCCACTCGATACGGGTAACTACGAACTGCACCTGTCGCTGATCGCGGGCGACGGTGCCCGTCGCCAGATCATCCGTACGTTCGAGCGCCGGCGGTTTCCGTGGGAGAACAGCCCACTGGGCCGAGACCGCGTCGTCATTCCGCCTTTCACGCCGTTGGTGGTGGATGAGACGCAGGCAACGGTCGCGTGCGTCCTCCGCCGTCATCAGCTCGACGGTACTGGTTTATGGCGGCAAGTCGCAAGTCAGGAGCATGACCTACTCGAAGGGCCCATGCGGCTTGAGATCGAGTCTGGTGGGCAAACGCACGTCGCCGTTGGCAACGGCGTGACGTTCACCGAAAAGGCGGCCGACCGCGCCGCCGGTCATGCATCGTGGAACGCCGGGCCGGTTCACGGCTGCACGGAGTTTGACTTCGAGGTCGACGGACTGATGCAAATTGTCTTGCACCTGGAACCGGCGGTGGTGAACGTGGATGCCATGCAACTGGTCATCCCGATGAAGACGCCCGAGACCTGGCTCATGCACCCGGTGACCGACTTGCTTCGGCATCACTACGCAGGTGTCGTCCCTAACGGCCAGGGCAAGCTGTGGGACTACGGCGGCAAGCTGCGAGACGTGAAGTACACGGATACCGGCGAGCCTGACGCCGACGGGAAGGTCTGGGATTCGCGCCACGTTGCGCGTTGGCAGTTACCCGGCCCCTTTGTGCCGTATATCTGGTTGGGCGGTCCCGAGCGAGGTATCTGCTGGTTTGCCGAGAACGATCGGGACTGGTCGCTTGATCCGGTGCAACCGACGTTGGAAATTCGCCGCACCAACGGGGCCACGGCCCTAGTGGTTCGCATTGCGACGCGCCCGTTCGAATTGACTCGTAGGCGGACGATCACGATGGGGCTGATGGCCACGCCGGCGAAGCCGATGCCCGAGACGCCGATGAACTTCCGCCGCTGGTGGGCCGGCAGCATGGGCGCTCGAACGACTGATACGGTCCACTTTAACTTCATGGGCGCCTGCTACTACTGGGGCGCGGCGGGGCCATGCTTTGCCTTCTATCCGGCATTCCGAGATTTTAGCATCTACGACGAATTCGTCCGCGTCCGACGGATGGGTAAAGTGGATCGCGGTTACACGGAAAAGTGGCTCGAACACTTCCGGTCGCCGGAGTTCCAGCCGCACCTTGATACCTACCGGGCACATATCAACTGGACGCTGAGCTTCTTCGATAACGACGGTTGGCGCGGCGGCGAATCGTCGGGCAAGACGGCTTACGCCATCCCCTACACCAATGCGCGGGCGATCAACTGGGGCGACGAGGTGCGCACGTACGCCGACGAGTGGAGCACACTCGACATTGCCGACCCGCGATGGCCCGGCGACGAGCGGTTTCTGCGAGATCCATCTGGCGACTGGACACTGAACGCGTATGGCAAACTGGAAACGCCACGAGAGTTTTCTGGCGTGGCGTATGCAGTCGATCCGGTGCCGAGCTGGCAGGACATGGTGCTCTACTATCACCGGAAGATGCTCGACACGTTCGCTGACGGCATCTACTTCGACGATTACTTCCTGGCACCGAACTACAGTCCATTCGGCCCAGGCTACGTCGACGACGAAGGCCGCCTCCATCCTGGGGTGAACATCCTGGGCTTCCGGGAATTGACCAAGCGCATTGCCGTGATGCACCACCAGATGGGCCGCCAGCCGCTTACGTTCATTCATATGACCAATGTGAACATCGTGCCCATGCTGTCGTACGGCACGATGCTGTTGGACCACGAATGGCGAGATCAGGGTGACCATGCCGCGGAGGATTTTCACGAGCGACTGAATCTCGATGACGACACCAGCCTGCTGCTGGCCCAAAGCACCGGATTCCAGAGTGGCTGCATCAGCGTGATTCACGACTTGCTGCGGGGCCCCCAACGCGACCGCTTCGTGCGGAGCGGATTGGGTGTGGCGTTGACTCACGAGATGAAGTTCCCGCTATATTGGGAGCCACTTGGAAAGACCATTGCCGAGCACCTGAGTAGCTTCGGCTACGGACTTTCGGACTGTCGCGTATTTCGATATTGGGACGAGCCGTCGCCGGTGACGACGAGCGGTGCCGCAGTCAAGACACTCGTGCTCAGCCGCGGTGGTGAAGCGTTGATTGTCGTCGCCAGCTATGGCCCGGCCGGCGAGGTGACTCTTGACCTTGATCTGGCTCGCCTCGGTCTGTCCGGCGAGCTGTCGGCGGTGAATCTTGAAACCGGGCAGAAGATTGAACAGACCGCGCCCGGGCAATTCAAGCTGCCGCTGGAACGGCACGATTTCTGTCTGGCGAGAATCTCTTCGGCGGAAAGATGATTGACTTCGGAGACGGACCATGGGCAGCTTGAATCGCGGGTCGGCAGGGGTTGCTGGACATGGCGTTCGAGGCGGCTATAATTGAATTGATCGCGTTTCCGCTTGATGGACCTACTTTCCTCGAACTTGGGAGAAAATCATGATTCGTTTGTGTGCGTTTGGCCTTTTCGCGTTGTTTGCCGTTAGCGTTGTTGTTGCCGATGAGCCGCAATATGCTCCCGCCGAGCCGGAGGGTATGACCCGCATCTTCAACGGGACCGATCTGACCAGGTGGGACGGCGATCCAGAGCTTTGGTCGGTGCGCGACGGTGCCATTCGCGGTGAAACGACCGCCGAAAAGCCTGCCAAAGGCAACACGTTCCTCATCTGGAAAGGCGGCACGACCGGCGATTTCGAACTCCGCCTGTCCTTTCGCCTGGACGCGGCGAACAACTCGGGCATCCAATACCGATCGAAGCACATTGGCGACGGCAAGGTTCGCAATGCATGGGTCGTGCGCGGCTATCAGCATGAGATCCGAAACCAGTTGATCCTGCCGAACGTTTCGGGGTTCATCTATGACGAAGGCGGGCGTCGGGGCCGCATTTGCCTCGCTGGCGAAAAGGCCACATGGGAGAAGGATGGTGGAAAGCAAATCACCGGCACGCTGATCGACGCCGAGGAGTTCGAGAAACTGTTCAAGCTGGACGAGTGGAACGACGTGGTCATCGTGGCCAAGGGGAATCACATCCAACATTACCTGAACAACCGCCTGATCCTTGACTTCACCGACAACGATCCGGACCTGGCCTTGCTCGACGGCATTCTGGCCTTCCAGCTTCATGCAGGCAAGCCATTTTGGGTTGAGTTCAAGGATATCCGAATCAAGGCTGTTGACTAGATATCGACTAGATGGCGTAATGGTTTTTGGGGGCGGATCCCCTTCGTGTACCGGAATGGCAAGTGCTTGCGATGCCGCCCGGTGAACGCTTGCTACAAGCTTGGAAACGCGTTGTCTCTTTTTCCTACCGCTTTGATTGAAGGAGGTTTCTGATATGAGCCACGTATCCCGTCGATCCTTCCTGGCCGCGTCCGTTGCGGCTGCCGCTTCTGGAAGTTGCTTGCTCCGCGGCGCTGGAGCGGCCGAGGTCATTCCAGGCTTTGACCAGACGGAGACCGACTACGACCGTACGAAGCAGTGGAAACCCTTCAGCGACCGCAAGGTTCGAGTGGGGATTGTCGGCCACGGCGTCTGCAAGTTCGGTCTGGCGTTCGGCATCCAGGATCATCCAAACGTCGAATTGGTTGCGGTCAGCGACCTGTTTCCCGACCGCCGTGCCGACATGGCTCAGAAGGCGAAATGCGAGAAGACCTACCCGTCGCTGGAGGAGATGGTCAAGGACGATTCGATCGAGGCCATCTATTGCGCGACCGACGCGCCGGCCCACGCCAAGCACGCCGTCCTGTGCATGGAGCATGGCAAGCATGTTGCCACCGCGGTTCCGGCATTCCGTGGCGATATTGAAGACGCGGAGCGGCTCCTGGAATGCTGTAAGAAGAACAGGGGGCTTGTCTACGCGATGTTCGAAACGTCGGTCTTTCACGACGACTTGTACGCCATGGAGAAACTCTTCGCCGCCGACGTGTTCGGTCGCGTGGTCTACTCCGAGGGTGAGTATTGCCATCCTCATATTATCGGTACGCCAACGCTGGGATCCTACAAGGACTGGCGAAAGAATGGTTGTCCGATGTGGTATCCGACGCATGCGACGGCTTACTACGTGGGAGTGACGCACAAAAGCCTTGTCGACGTCTCGTGCCAGGGCACGCCATACTTTGACGAGGCGATGCAAACGCCCAACGCGATCGGAAACATTTTCAGGTCGGAAGTCGGCCTGTTTCGAACTGCGGAAGGCGGCATCTCCCGGATGATCGTTTGCGGATCGCAAGGCGAGTACCTGGAGGCGGGACGCATTCGTGGCGAATACGCCGGATTCAACAAGTCGTTTACCGGCGACCCGACGGGGAAGAAGCGATACGAGGAAGCCATCAAGGGCGGACTGCAGTTGAAGAAATACGCCTTGCCGCCGGGGGTTTCGCCAGGCGGGCACGGCGGCTCGCACGGCTATCTCGGCGACGACTTCATCGACTCCATCCTGCGGAACCGAAAGCCGGTGGTCGACGTGATCGACGCGCTGAACATGACCACCCCGGGTTATTATGCGCACCTATCGGCGATGAAGGACGGCGAGACGTTCAAGGTTCCGCAGTATTCGCTATAGTTGCCGCATTCGGCGGACCGTGTCGAGAACTCGGTGGACAATCGGCATTTCCGTGAACACTTCGAGTGGATACTTCGTCTTGCGCCGCCAGTTGGGCCGCTCGCGGTAGGTGCCGGGCACGTTCTGCGGCTCGGTCTCGCCCCATAGATCCTCGAGGTTCACCAGAACGATCCGCGCCGAACTCTTGGCAAGGTAGGCCTGGCACGCTTCGAGTACGTCGATGATCTCGGGCGACTCCGAACGTAGCAGGTGTTCAGCTCGCAGGAAGGCGATAAGTTGGGCTCGCAAGTCACTGCGGCGGGACTGTTCCAACGTCGCCTCCTCGGCAGTCAACAGGCCGAGATCCACACGGTCGTCGAGGTCGAGCCCCTGCCAATAGGCGGCGAATTGCGGCATGTCATGCGTGTTTACACTAGCGACCGCGGTCGACGGCGGGCGGCGGAGTGTTGGGCCTTTCTCCGGATTCGTTTCGTACTGTAACACGTACATATCGTCGAGTCCGTGCCGCATGAGCGCCTCGTCGACCGCCGCCGGGACGGTACCGAGGTTCTCGCCCACAATGCCGGCTCGGAATCGGTGTGATTCCAAGGTGAGAATGGCGCACAACTCGTCCATCGGGTAACGAACGTAGGTTCCATCGGTCGCCGGAAATCCGTGCGGGATCCAGTAGAGGCGGTGAAGGCCCATCACGTGGTCGAGGCGGAGCACGCGGGCGTGCCGAAGATGGTTCCGCAGTGCGAGGATGAAGTAGCGATAGCCCTGCCGTCGCAGCCGTTCCGGGTTTAGTGGCGGGAAGCCCCAGTTTTGGCCCTTGGTGAAGAACGAATCGGGCGGCGCCCCGCCTGACGCCTCGCGCACGAACAGATCTGGCTCCCGCCACACATCGTAACCGTCGCCGGAAACCCCCAGGGGAAAATCCAGGTACCAGAGTAAATTCAAGCGTTGCGCGTGGTCGGCCAGGGTTTCAAGCTGCTGTTCAACCTGCCACTGGGTGAACAGGTGATAGCGAAAGACGTCCTCGTCATAGTCGCCGTCGGTGATGACGCCGCCGCGGAGTGGCTCGGGCCACTGAGACCATGGCTGACCCAGACGTTCGCCGACGGCCCGAAACTGCGCGAATCGCTCCAGCTCTGGGTGCTTTCGGCAATACTGTGTGAGATCTTTTCGCTCGGCGGACGGCCGTGCGAAGAACTCGGCGGCCAGCGACTGAATCACTCGCCGCTTCTGGGCCACTTCTCGGGGATAGTCGACATACTCCGGAGCTTCCGTACCGACGAGAGGCGGGCAGGCGTCATGCAGTTCGGAAAGGCCGTTCACGTCCTCAAATCCAACAGTCCGATTCAGGGCAAGATAGAACTCGTTCCAAAACAGGCGGCTGGCCGGGTTGTAGGGACTGGGATCATCCGTCCGTTCCCACAGAGTTGCCAGCAACGGGAGGGTCGCAACGAGGTTTCCCCCACGGGCGGCCGTCCATTCCATGAGGGCTTCCAGGTCGGAGAAGTCGCCAGCTCCGTGGTTCGACTGCCGGTGCAGGGCATAAAGCGGCAGGAATACGCCCCAGAGTCGCTCCCGGTCCGTGGCATCACTGCCGAAGGCACGCGTTGGAGCCGCGATGACCAGGCTCTCGCCTTGCTGGTCACCCAGGGAGAGCCGGAGTCGGTGGTACCCGTGCGGGAGTACGAGCCGCGGTGTCATTCGCCTACGCAAGTACCGCTCTCCGGCAAGATCACGCCGGCTGTAAATGGACAATTCACTCACTCGCCCTTCAAACTCAATCAGGTTGCCGTCTTCCAGATCGAGTTGCGCGTGGTAGTTGGCCTCCTGTAAAGTGTTGGGCAAACGCACGTCGAACGATGTCAGTCGCCCATCCCAGGCGACAAGCACTGGTTCGATACAGTCGTGCCAAAGCTGCTGCCGGCGGTGTCGCAAGGCATCGGCCGCCTGATCGGTGCGGGCAAGCGGCGCGCCGAGGAGCTGTAGGGCGCGCAGGACCGTGTCCTCCGATGGGTAATGAGGCGTTCCCCACACGTCGGCATATGTGGTGTGTACGCCATACAGCCGGGCCAGTGTTTGCAAGTCGTTGCGTGCCATGGCGATACATTACTCCGTTGGCGGACTTACCGTTTCCAGGAATCGCTCCATCTGACGAAGCGAAAGGAGCGCTTCGGTGGGCTGGTTCTCCAAGTCGTGCTGCAGGACCGTCGCGCATCGTTCCGCAAAGTAGAGACTCAGAAGTGGTTGGATTGCCTGCTTCGGCCGTGGGATTATCGCCGAGTCGCCCATGATGGCCATGTAGGAGCGAACGAACTCGGCCCCGGTCCATGCTCGCCAGAAGTCGATCCACTGCGTGAGCCGGGCGTGTTCCGCCAGATCGACTTCGGTTACCGCGCAGTGGTCGCGAAGACCGTGCAACGCCGCCCGATCGAACGACCAGAGCATGCCGGCCACATCGCGAAGCGGAGATGCCTTGGTGCGGCGCTGGGTAATGGACAGATCCGGATCGCCTTCGAAGTCGACGATAACGAAGTTGTCAGCCTGGCACAGCACTTCGTCGAGTCCGTAGTTGCCGTGGCATCGGATGCGCATCGCCGTTAGATTATGCTGGAGGTCGCCGCGGAGCGAGGTCAGCCGGTCGCTGCCCAGTTCCCGTACGCGCTCGGCCGGTTCGCGAAACTCCTCGGGCAAGTTGGCAATTTCGGTGCGCAGCGTTCGAAGCGCCCTGCCTAGCGAAGTTCGCGCCGACTGGTAAAGAGACCTTTGGTGGAACGGCAGAAGCGGCTCGGGACGGAATACTGAATCGTTGTTGGCCGCGGCCAGCGCCTTGTGAAGCTCGGCTGTTCGCCGCCCCAGAAGACGGATCGATTCCAGATAGCCGTCAAGGAATCGATTGGCCAACGGCGGCGTTGGTTCGTCG
This sequence comes from uncultured Planctomycetaceae bacterium, assembly GCA_964487655.1. Lineage (GTDB taxonomy): Bacteria > Planctomycetota > Planctomycetia > Pirellulales > Thermoguttaceae > PWXP01. Next base: position 14,202 of record CAZASB010000017.1, on the reverse strand, counting down.
GCCAACGCCATCACGCTGCGACGGCCGGGCGCCTCGCTTTCCGGAAATGCAACGACTGGCTCAACCGATACAGCTTGTAAAAATGATTCCAACGTATCCAGTGCATCGTCCCATGCCGTACAACGATGCTCGACGAACCCTTGCAAGATGCCAACGGTCATGACCTGTCCGTCGGTGGCGTGATACTGCACGGCCCCGGCAATGGGAGCGATATGTGGGAATGCGGCCTTTTCGGTCAAGTAGAGGCCCATTTCGAGTTCGGGATGCGTTCCCTCCTCCAGTCGTCGGAACAGTTTCAACAGGAAGCGATCGCCATAAGCGACTACGCTATTGCTCTGTTGCTCTTGCCGTTGGCGAACTTGCAACACGCTGTCCAACTCGCCGCGGATTCGGCGGTATGCGGCGGTGGGCCGGGCAATGAGAGTTCCCTGGCGGCCGTTCAGTTTGCGCCGGGCCGCAATTGCTTCGAGGAGCAGTTCGCAGAAGGCTGGTTCTCCGAAGGCGTCGGCAAGAATACCGGTTTCGCTAGGCCCGGCGTGTTTCACCGTGAGCCGGGCGATCGTTCGCTCCGAGGAAGCCGCGTCCATTTGCGCGGCCAGACTCTCGGTGGTGAAACCGATCGGGATTAGGTACATCGCATCCTGGCCGTCCTCATAGCGTACGCGAACCACCGCCAGCTCGGTTTGCGTTCGATCATTGGCTCGGCCGAGAGACACCACGTCATGTATCTTGGCCGACTGTACTGCCGTAGCTCGCCGGCGATGCCACCGACGCGAAACCACGTAGTCTGGAATGGCCCGTTCCAACGCCTGGCACGCTGGCGGTCGCAACACACTCGTCCAGGGTTCCGATGTTTCCAAGGTCGCCAGATCAAATCGAGATTCCAGCGGTTCCTCCGGTCCCCCTTCCGGCTTCAGAACAAACCAATAAAACGCGTAGGGCGTAAGTGTCAGCAGGTAAGGTAGTTCGCCAATTCGGGGGAAGCGAATCGCGCCGAATACCTCGACTGGCGTCTTCTCGCGGTGCACCGAAAGGTCTAATTCGACATACTGCGCGAACCGCGAGAGATTCACCACAACCAGCACGTACGCATCGCCATAACGCCGCAGGAAGGCCAACACTTTCGCGTTGTTGGGGTGGAGAAATTCGAGCGTTCCCTCGGCCAACGGGATAAGCTCGCGCCGAAGGCGAAGGATGTTCTGCATCCAGCCCAACAGCGAATGCGAGCCGCTCTGCTGGGTTTCAACATTGACCGTCTCGTAGTGATACTGGTAATCGATGATCGGCGGCAAGTAGAGCTGTTGCGGGTTCGCTTGTGAGAAACCAGCATTCCGATCAGCGCTCCATTGCATGGGCGTGCGGACACCATTTCGGTCGCCCAGGTAGATGTTGTCGCCCATTCCGATCTCGTCGCCATAGTAGATAATGGGCGTGCCCGGCAACGACAGCAGCAAGCCCGAAAGTAGCTCGATCTTTCTCCGATCGTTGCCAAGCAGCGGTGCCAAGCGGCGCCGAATGCCGAGATTCAACCGTGCGCGGGGATCGCGCGCGTAGAAGTGATACATCATGTCCCGCTCGTGCTCGGTGACCATCTCCAGCGTTAGTTCATCATGATTGCGCAGAAAGAGCATCCACTGGCAGTTGTCGGGAATCGCAGGCGTTTGCTCCAGGATATCGATAATGGGAAATCGATCCTCCATCTGAACCGCCAGGTACATTCGCGGCATCAGGGGGAAGTGGAATGCCGCGTGGCATTCGTCGCCCGTGCCGAAGTACTCGACGGCATCCTCCGGCCACTGATTCGCCTCGGCCAGGAGCATTCGCCCGGTAAACTTCGCATCGACATGCGCGCGTAGTTGTTTCAGGTAGGCGTGCGTTTCCGGTAAGTTCTCGCACGTGGTGCCTTCTCGTTCGAACAGGTACGGAACCCCGTCGAGCCGAAGACCGTCGACCCCAAGTCGTAGCCAGTGGTCCAGTACGGCCGAAATCTGCTTTCGGACCTCGGGGCTGTCGTAGTTCAGATCGGGTTGATGGTGGAAGAACCGGTGCCAGTAGTACGCCCGAGCCACCGGATCCCACGACCAGTTCGATGGCTCGAAGTCCTGAAAGATGATGCGTGCTTGGGCGTACTTTTCGGACGTGTCGCTCCAGACGTAGAAGTCGCGCTCACGGCTGCCCGGTTCAGCGCGCCGAGCCCGCTGGAACCAAGGATGCTGATCCGACGTATGGTTGAGCACCAGTTCGGTAATCACGCGCAGACCGCGCCGATGGGCCTCGCGTAGAAACGCGCGGAAGTCTTGCAGCGTGCCGTAGTTGGGATGCACCGTACGGTAGTCGGCAATATCATACCCATCGTCTTTCAGGGGCGAAGGGTAGAACGGCAGCAACCATAGAGCGGTAACACCGAGGTCCTGTAGGTAGTCTAGCTTCTGGGTCAAGCCGTTGAAGTCGCCGATTCCATCACCGTTCGAGTCATGGAACGCTCGAACATGAACTTGGTAGATTATGGCCGTCTTGTACCACAGCGGGTTTGCCTCCATCTTGTCGGGGCCTCCTTGTTTGTGTGAGCTAGTGCTTCATTCGGATGTTCGAGGTTCGCCATCCATTCGTCATTCGAAGTTTACTGGTCATCCCATGGTCGCCGCTCTTGCAAAAAACCGCGAGCATGCCGATAGGGTGGTCACGTCTCGCTTTCTTCCGCCGTAACCAAGCGGAAGACGGCCGTCGATCGCCCTTGAAGCGGGAATGTGTCGTCCTGGGAAAATAAGTAGATAGCCATTTTGTAGCGAGGAATGGCAGGGGGCGAGTCAAATAGACACAACTCGACTTTCGTTGCATGCTCCGAGAAGATTGAAAAGTTCACTCCGCCGCCGTCCCACGTAGCGCCGAGGGGATACGGGCGTCCGGGCCACGTCCTCATGGGTCGTTTCTCCGTTCCTTGACAAGTTGTTCCTCAGTCGCGTCGAACGGATCGAGGAATTGAACCTTCTCCCGCGGCAGAGTTGCAAGCAGGTTGGGTAGGTCGTAGGTCTTCAAGGCGCCGTGGATCAAGTTGGCGGACTGGTTTCTCGAAAGGGGCGTCTTCACGACACTGGACCAGGACGCTAGGCAGTTGTGAAAGACGGCTGCGGCAAACAAATCCGGCTCGAGAGCCACCGCATGGAGGGCTGCCGGTCCCACTCGCCCCACGGAAACCAGGCGAACCGGTCGCGGCGCCGCTTCGTTTGAGTATCGGGCGGCCAATTGGGCGCACTGCAAGATATCTTCCGTTCGCATGGCCAGAAGCGATCTTCCCAGCAGGTACGCAATGGTGGCGTCGCGCCATTCGACCGGCAAGTACGAAGCATAGGAGTGCTTGCCCCCCGGCCGTGTTTCGCCGAGGCCCCGGAGGTCGACGGCCAGTACGAGGTGGCCTTCCAGGACGAGTTTTTCGATGGCCCCGCCCGGCTCGGCAGCCGCCTGCTTGCCGTCTTCGTGCAGGTAGACGCACGCTGCCACGGGGGCCTCTTTGGGGACGAAGGCCAGCGCGGGCAGCCAAACTCTCGGCTCCGGTCGCAGGATTAACTTGTCGATTCGATAGGCTGCTCGCTTAACTGAGCCCGCCTTCTCCCACTGCAACTCGGGCAGGTCGGTGGCGCGCCGAATGCCGGAAATGCGGCGAACGGTCTCCAAGGCATCGCCCACGGGCGTGTCTTGCCAGAAAACGGCCCGCCCAGCGGCCAGAGACTGTTCGACTTCCTGGTTCAGATCATACACGCTGCGCGCGCCGGGTAGCAGCATGACCTCGCCGCGCGGGGTACACCAGAGGTCTTGCTCCGCCGCGACGGGGAATTCGGGTTCCGTAACAGCGTCATCCACGTCCAGCAGCCAGCGGCGCATCCAACGGGTCGCGCCAACGCGCATGAGGGGCGGAAAGCCATGCTTGCCTGGCGATTCGAGTATTTCAACTCGCTCGGGATGCTCCAGCCTGCCGTAAATACGTTTTGCCTGACGGAAGTTGTCCCACGCGCCGCCGATGTCGAAGTAGTCGTCCGTGGCCACCATGACCAGGGCAGACCGGGGCGCGGTCAGGATGACATAATCGGGATGGTCCATGCCGAAGGCGAGTTGGGCGAAGATGTTCTGCTCGGCGTCCTGCGGGCCGATAGTGTCGAGCAGCCGCTCGAAGGTCGTCAGGTAGCACCCGGGCGCCGCCGCGACGATTCGCTCGTCGAGCGCCATCAAGTAACTGGTTAGCGTGCCGCCGCCGGAAATACCAGTGCAACCAATGCGTTTCGGATCGATATCTGGTCGCGACTGGAGGTAGTCGATTGCTCGCATGCCGTCCCAAATGCGGTAGGTGGCCGTGTTGCGCCCGATGAGCGTCGCCCCAACTCCAGCCAGGTTGTGTCCTTGCGTGGATTGCGTAATAAGCGGCTTGCCGTCGGCGTCGATCAGTTGATGCCGCTCACCCTGGTCGATCGGGTCGTAACAGAAGGCGGCCAGTCCATGCTTTGCAAGGAGAATGGGCGCCTGCTGATACAGATCGCGAGCCTTACCACTACCTGAATGGCCGCACGGCACCAGGACGCCGGGATACGGCGGCTTCGCATTGGGCAGGTAGAGGATGCCGGTGACGAAGTGCTTCGGCTGGCTTTCAAAAAGAATCCTCTCGATCCGGTAGCCATCGCATTGCTCTTTGCCGACAACTTGGGCGTTCAACGGCGATCGTGCCGGGAAGCCGCCGAGGGCGTCGATGAACAGGCGGCGTAGTTCCGCCTGGTACTCGGTAATCTGCTCCGGCGATTCGAGTGACTCGTACTTTGCTTTTCGCGCGGCAAACGCTTCGCGAGCGAGGCTCATCAGGTAGGCGTGCAGCATCTGGTCTGGAGAGACGTCGCCGATCGTTGCGGGCAGGACATCGAACGACGCACGATTGTCTTCCGTGGCAAGAAGCGTACAAGCCAGGAGGAGGCTAAACATTTTATTTCTCCTTCGTTGTTGACAGTTGGGAGTTGTGATGAAAACAGCTTACGCAAGCAGCCAGGAGCGGCGCATCCTGAAAGAGCGTGGTCGATTGGCGGCTTTACTTCTCTCGCTTGCCACCCAATGAGCGCGGCAGTACCTTCACAATGACTCACTCTCCGACGCCATACTATCGCCGACGTTCCAGATGTTGCCGGATCTCGCGGCGGGCCTGGGTACGCTTCATCTCTTCGCGTTTGTCGTGTTTCTGACGCCCTCGGCAGATTCCCATCAGCACCTTCGCCTTTCCTTCTTTGAAATAGACCTTCAACGGCACGAGCGTGAGCCCTTGCTCCAGGGCGTGGGCGGCAAATCGTCGTATCTCGCGGCGGTGCAACAAGAGCTTCCGCGGCCGGCGTGGCATGTGGTTGTACCGGCTGGCCTCCGTGTACTCCGGGATATCGCACCCGATTAACCATACCTCGTTGTCGCGAATGCGACCGTAGGCCTCGTTCAGAGAAACCTGACCGGTGCGCATGCTCTTCACTTCGCTTCCAACCAGCGCAATGCCGCACTCGAGCGTTTCGAGGATGGTATAGTCGTGCCTCGCTTTGCGATTCTGAGCAACCACCCGCTCGTTGGGATCAGCCTTCTTGCCAGCTCCCTTATTCTCGTTTTTCTTGGCCGTGGCAACACTCCTCGTGATGCAGTCTCGCACGGCAGGTAAAACGGGCTGCTGTTGCGTCCTGCGCCCTCCTGCCCTACGTGCGGAATCGATCTTGGTGTACACTATGAGGATTGTACCGCAACTACCTACCACCCTCAACCCGTCCCATGACTACCCCCACGCCATCACAGCCAGTCACGAAGGCCGGTTCTTTGCCCCGCTGGTTGAAGCGAAAGGTGCCGAAGGGGGATGCAGAGCACTTCACGAGCAGGCTAATTGAGCAGCTTGGACTGCAAACCGTGTGTCATCACGCCAAGTGTCCCAACCGCATGGAGTGTTACGCCCGGAAGACGGCCACGTTCCTGATTCTGGGCGACACGTGTACCCGAAACTGCGCTTTCTGTAACGTGCGACACGGGAGGCCTGGGCCGCCCGATCCTGACGAGCCCCGTCGCGTGGCCGAGGCGAGCGCTCGCCTCGGGTTACGGCATGTGGTGGTCACTTGCGTTACCCGCGACGATCTACCCGACGGCGGCGCGGAGCACTTCTGCCAGACGATTGCGGCGATACGCGCGGCGACCGGAGCGACGGTGGAGGTATTGCCGAGTGACTTCGGCGGAAACGCGGCGTCGGTCGACCGGCTCCTTACCGCGCGGCCCGACGTGTACAACCACAACACCGAAACCGTCCCTCGTCTGTATCCCACGGTGCGCGGTCCCAAGACAGATTTCCGGTGGACGCTCCGTATGTTCCGGCGCATTGCCGATCTTGCCCCCGGCATTCGCACGAAGACGGGCATGATGCTCGGGCTGGGCGAGACGACCGCCGAGGTGCTGGACACGCTGGCTGAGTTGCGCGGCGCGGGCGTGGAGATGCTCACCTTGGGACAGTATCTTCAGCCGTCGGCCTATCAGATGCCAGTTGCCCGATACATCAAGCCAGCCGAGTTCGACCATTTGGCCGAGCTTGCCCGGTCCATGGGTTACCAGCAAGTTGCCGCTGGCCCGTTCGTCCGTTCGAGCTACCACGCGAGGGAAATGGCGACGGCTGCCGCGACACCTCCTTCTTGCTTCCCCGCCGAGTTCGCGCCGAGCCGGGAGGACGAGGCTCCCGCCGAGCCGGGATGAAAACTTCCGCGTGGGGAGGATGAGAAGTTCCGCGTTCTCTCCCGTTCGGCATCCCCACAAGTAGTCGATGCTACTTTTCCTTCAGCTCCAACGTCGCCCACAGGCTGGGGTCTTCATCATAGGGTAACGGGGCGCCGGCGGCGAAGGTTTGGGTACCTAGCTCGCGGTCTTTCACGGCGTACTGAAAGCCGAGCCGGGGGTGCTCTTCCGGATTGAATCCAGTCAGTGCGTCGGCAGGAATGAACGCGTCGAGTCGGTAGCCTTTTTCACCAGCCGAAGCGACTAGTTTGAGTTGGTCCACGGCAATGACGCTCGAATTGGCTTGTGCCCGGTGGATGGGCACGGAACCAGCCAGGGGTTGGTTCTGCTTCGTGCCGCCGCCGCTGGGAAGGAAATACAATTGGTGGCAGAACCGAGTGGCGCGATGCACGTCGTGGATGTTGCGAGTGTCGATCCAAAGGTGTAGACCGTCGCTGTCGTCGGGCTGCTCGTGGCGACACCAGGGCTTCATTCGCTTGGGTTCGACGATGACCACGAAGGCCAGTCCTTCCCGACTCCAGGCAGCTCGCACGTCGGCGAACTGGGCACGCCCTTCCAACTCGGCCAACACCGGCAGACGGAACGACGTATCGAGTGCGGCCCCCTTCTTCGCCCACGGTTTCTCTTGGTATTGGCAGGGTGCGGCAAACCGGAAGAGAAATCGTTGCGGCAGCAGGATATTGGTCATGGATGGTTCTCCCTACTCGTTCACGGCGGCCAGATGCTCGCTCAGGAAGCTGCGCAAATCGCCCCGGTTGAGGTCGCTCTTGTCGCGAAAGCGAAGGTGGATTACGTCGACGTTGGGCTGGTTGCCGTCCAGTTCGGGGGCGTGGCCCAGGTCGCGAATCTGCCCCTGGGTGAATCGTAGTTTCGGGCCCGTCAGGTGCAGGTACACAGCGTCGAGCTTCTTGGTCTGTACCGACGCCCACGGCTCCTGTCGCTCTGGCAGATGCAGTGGTACCACCTGCTTGTTGGTCCACAGAGCGTGCGCGTCAGGCGCGGTGTCGCAAAGCATTTGGAGAAGCGATTCCAGCAGTTCGACGTCCCAGGTGGGCGATTTCCGTGCCGGGAATCCGCGCCGGGCGAGATGCCATTTCTGGCCGAGCTGCTTCCACGGATGAAGGATGTCGGATTGCTTCTCCACTCGCTTTTGGAAGGCTGCGAAACCTTCGACCGCCTCGTCGACAAACTGCCAGAACTCGGGCCGATCGATCTCGGCGTAGGAGTGGACCCTCAGGTCGATCTCCTGCCACGGTCCGTGAAGCTTCTGGACCTTGACTCGCGGTTCGCGCCCATAGAGTGGTAACTCGGGCATGTCGTTCAAGGGCTTCAGATTGAGGCGCGATACCAGCTCATCAGCCTGGAACGTATTCCGCCCGGTTCGGAACTTCATCTTCAGCAGCCATTCCTCGCCCGTAATGGAGTGGAAGAACCATCCGTCGGTCTTCTTCGCGGCTCGGATTTCAATCACGGTACGATTCTGCCAGTCCGTTTCGCTGAACAGGTCGGCCCGGTCTTGAATCCGATCGACCGTTTCGGCGAGAATTCTTCCGTCCCATCGGCATGGGTTGCCGTTCCTTGCGGCCCGGTCCACGCAATGCCATCGGCGGCCGTCGACTTCCCACGGCGGCTTGGCCTCAGCACCGACTTCGACAATGTCGAGATCATCGTCTTGCTCCTGCAAATCGGCGGTGAAGTCGTACAACGCTCGCTTCTCGTGAGGACCAGCCGCGAGCACCGGCGCAAGCATCTCGGCCGTGTAGGATCGCATGGCGGAATGCTCGGCCTGGGCACTGACGAGATTGTTGCGTTGCGCCGCGGGTTGAGGCGCGATCGCAACCTTCCGTTGTGATTTCGCGGTAGTTGCCTTCGTGCCTGCGGTGACTTTTGCGGGCGTACCTCCGGCACGCGCGAGCAGGTCCTCCGGCGTGCCGGCCACCACGACGTATCCACCTTCCTCGCCCGCTTCGGGGCCCAGGTCGATCACCCAATCGGCCGTCTTGATTACGTCGAGGTTATGCTCGATCACCACAACCGTGTTGCCCAGATCGACCAGTCGATTGAGTACGTCGAGCAGCTTGCGCAGGTCTTCGAAGTGCAGGCCAGTTGTGGGTTCGTCGAGCAGGTAGAGCGTGTTGCCCGTATCGGGCCGAGAAAGTTCAGCGGCCAGTTTCACGCGTTGCGCCTCACCGCCGGACAGCGTAGGGGCAGGCTGCCCAATGGTGACGTAGTCAAGCCCCACGTCGCACAACGTCTTTAGGATTCGCCGAATCTTGGGAATCTTCCGGAACAATCGCAGCGCCTCGCCGCACGACATGTTGAGCACATCGGCAATCGATCGGTCGTGGAACCGCACTCCGAGTGTCTCGACGTTGTATCGCCGCCCGCGGCATTCGGGGCATTCAACCCACACGTCGGGCAGGAAGTGCATCTCGATCTTCAGTTGCCCGTTCCCCTCACACTTCTCACACCGGCCGCCGGGAACGTTGAAGCTGAACCGGCGCGCCGTATATCCGCGAAGCTTCGCCTCCGGCAACTGGGCAAACAGTTCGCGAATCAGTTCGAACGCCCCGGTGTAGGTGGCCGGGTTCGACGTTGGCGTTTGGCCAAGCGGCTGCTGGTCCACGCGGATGACCTTGTTGATCCGATCGACCCCGTCAATACCGTCGTGCGCGCCGGGGATGGTGCCTGCACGATGCAGCATGCGCGCCAAAGCCTTGTAGAGAACGTCTTCGACGAGCGAACTCTTTCCCGAACCGCTCACGCCCGAAATCACGGTAAACGTTCCCAATGGAATGGCAACGTCGATGTTCTTAAGGTTATTCTGCCGGGCGCCTCGTATTTCGAGCCATTCGCGAGGCGCGCCAGCGTCCGACAGGCCAGCCCGGATCTCGGCGGCAGCCATGCGCCGGTTGGTCGGCACCGGAATAGCCTTCTTACCGCTGAGATACGGGCCGGTAACCGAGCCTCGTTGACGGGCAACGGCCTTCGGCGTGCCGCACGCGACGACCTCGCCGCCCTGCCGACCCGCGCGCGGGCCGAAATCGAGCAAACGGTCAGCGCTGGCGACCACTTCGCGGTCATGCTCGACCACCAGGAGCGTGTTGCCCAGGTCTCGAAGGCGGTGTAGTGCTTCCAGTAAGCGGCGGTTGTCGCGCGGGTGCAGCCCGATGGTCGGCTCGTCGAGCACGTATAGCACGCCGCACAGTCTGCTGCCCACCTGGGCGGCGAGCCGAATGCGCTGCATCTCGCCGCCGGAGAGGGTCGGCGCAGTGCGGGCCAGCGTAAGATATTCGAGGCCGACGTCGACGAGGAATTGCGTCCGATTGCGAATCTCCAGGATCACCTCGCCGGCAATCTGCCGATCGCGGTCGGTGGGCTCCCACGCCGCCAACTCGTTGCATAAGCGGCCAAGCGGCGTACGGCAGTAATCGTCGATCGTACGACCGCGGAATTGCACGGCGGCTGAATCGTCGCGCAACCGACTACCGGCACATACGGAGCATTCCACTTCATCGACGAACTGCTCCAACCGGCCTCGTAGCGCGGGGGAGAGCCGACTTGCTTCTTCCAACGCGGGGTAGAGCCCCTTGTACTGGAATCGCAGCCCGGTGCCCACCTTGCCGTCGATTCGGAACCATTTGTCGCTCGTGCCGTGCAAGACGAGGCGACGGTGCCGAGCACTTAGCTGGTTGAAGGGAATGTCACCCGGTACGCCGGTACCATGAGAGAAAGCCATGACCATTGCCTGGAGAAGTGAACTTTCCGGCTGGGGCCACAGGGCCACGGCGCCGCGAGCCAGGGAAAGCTCGGGGTCGCGCAGCAGCGCCGTCGGGTTCGTACCCGTTTGCACGCCAAGCCCCTGGCATGTGGGACACCAGCCAAGTGAGCTGTTGAACGAGAAGTGGTGCGGTGAAAGCGGTTCAAAACTGCGGCCACACTGCTCGCAGGCGAAATGCTGGCTGTGTGTCTCGACTGGCCACTGAGGCTCGGGCGATTGCTCGTCCGGTTCGACCACTCGCAGCACGCCTTTCCCGAGAGAGAGCGCCGCCTCGACGCTCTCGGCAATGCGCGGGCGGGCGTCGTGCCGTACAATCACACGATCCGCGACTACTTCCACCTGATGATTGCGCCGCCGGTCGATCGCGGGCGGGCTTTCGAGCGAATGCGTTTCGCCGTCGACTCGCACCCGTAGGTAGCCGCTTGCCCGCAAGTCGTCCCAAAGTGCTTCATACCGTTCGCCTACGCGCACCTCGACCGGGGCGAGAAGTATCAGCCGGGCGCCCTCCGGGCGGTCCATGATCTTGGCGATGATTTCGTCGGCCGTCTGCGTGCCAACCGGCACATCGCAGTCGGGGCAGTAGGGCGTACCCAGCCGGGCCATGAGAATGCGCAAATAGTCGTAGATTTCCGTGACCGTGCCCACCGTGCTGCGAGGCGTATGCCCCAGGTTCTTTTGCTCGATGGCGATTGCCGGCGACAGGCCCTCGATGTGCTCGACACTGGGCTTGGGCATCTGGCCGACGAATTGACGTGCGTAGGAACTGAGGCTTTCGACGTACCGGCGCTGCCCCTCGGCATAGATGGTGTCCATGGCCAGCGACGTTTTGCCCGAGCCGCTCGGCCCGCAGCACACGGTCAGCTTGTCGCGGGGGATCTCGACGTTTACGTTCTTCAGATTATGCTGCCTCGCGCCTCGCACCTTGATAGCCTTGGCCATCTGTGTCTTTCTGGCCAGGTTGGCGCGGCGGCTCTTGTCGGTCGCGGCGGTGGCCATCAATGTCGAGGGGCTAGCGCCCGCACAAAACGGTTCCGCTCCCTTCTTCAGGATTGGTTGCAGGGCGCGGCCGGTATAAGAGGCCGGTTGCGCGGCAATGTGCTCCGGCGTGCCAGTGGCGACGACCCGGCCGCCCTCCTCGCCGCCCTCCGGGCCTAGGTCGATGATCCAATCGGCCGTCTTGACCACTTCCAGGTTGTGTTCCACCACGATGACCGTATTGCCGGAATCGACGAACCCGTGCAGCACGCGAAGCAACAATTCAATATCAGCAAAGTGCAACCCGGTGGTCGGCTCGTCGAGCAAGTAAAGGGTTTTACCCGTGCTGCGTTTGACTAGTTCGCGGGCGAGTTTCACTCGCTGGGCCTCACCGCCGGAAAGCGTGGGTGAGGGCTGGCCCAGCTTCATGTAGTCGAGGCCCACGTCGCACAACGTTTGGAGCCTGTCGGCGATCTTGGGGATGTTCCGAAAGTGCTCCAGCGACTCCTGAATGTCCATTTCCAGTACGTCGGCAATTGACTTGCCCTTATACCGGATTTGGAGCGTCTCCCGATTGAAACGGTGACCTTCGCACACCGGGCAGGTGACCCAGATGTCCGCGAGGAAGTCCATTTCCAGGCGGTTTGAACCATTTCCCTCGCAGCCTTCGCATCGACCGCCCGATACGTTGAAACTGAACCGGCCCGGCGTATACCCCCGCTTTTTTGCATCGGGAAGCTGGGCGAACAGCCGGCGGATTTCATCGAAAACCTTGATGTACGTGGCCGGGTTGCTTCGCGGCGTGCGGCCGATAGGCGATTGGTCGATCGCAATCATCTTGTCGAGATGCTCCATGCCCTCGATCGCGTCGTGTTCGCCCGGACTGCCAAGTCCTGCGTTCAGATCACGCCGCAACGTTTCGACCAGGATATCGCTTACCAGGGAACTCTTTCCGGAACCACTCACCCCAGTAATGCACACGAACGCGCCGAGTGGGATCTCGATGTCGACGTTCTTCAGGTTATTGTGCCGAGCGCCTCGCACCACGAGCTTCCGTCCGCTGCCCGGACGTCGGGAGGCCGGAACCGAGATCCGACGCTCGCCGGTGAGATATTTTCCGGTCAGACTGTTTGGATTGGCGGCGACTTGCTCAGGTGAGCCATACGCTACGATGTGCCCACCACGAACGCCTGGACCAGGACCAAAGTCGATCACGTGGTCGGCCGCGAGCATGGTGTCTTCATCATGCTCTACCACAACCACCGTATTCCCCTGATCGCGAAGCCTTACCAGCGTTTCGAGTAGCCGGTTGTTGTCGCGCGGGTGGAGGCCGATCGAAGGTTCGTCAAGAATGTACAGCACGCCGACCAGTCCGCAGCCAATCTGCCCCGCCAAGCGAATACGCTGCATCTCGCCGCCGGCCAGGGTGGGCGCAGCCCGGTTCAAGGTCAGGTAGTCGAGGCCAACGTCGGCCAGGAATCCCAGTCGGCCGCGAATCTCCTTGATTGCCTCGGCGGCGATGGCTTGCCCGGTTAGGTCCAGCTTTAGTTTCGCGAAGAACTCCCTTGCATCGGAAACGGGCAAGGAGCAAATGCCCGGCAACGATTGCTTGGACACGCCGGAAAACTTGGGGGTCAATGACGTAAGCGTAACGGCCCGCGCTTGCGGGTTCAATCGCTCGCCGTCGCACTGGTGGCAGTGGATGACCCGCATGTATTTTTCGAGCATGCGCCGCTGTGGACGGCTCTTGGAACTGCTGTACTGGGCGAGAAGCCGGGGGATGATGCCGTCCCACGTGCCGCCCCACTTGTGCCCCGACGGCCCGCCACGCCAAGTGTAGGTAATGTGCTGGCTCCCCGTTCCCCAGAGCACGGCATGTTGCGCGCGAGGATCGACCTCTTCCCACGCGGTCTCGAGTACGGACCCTGGCGGTAACTCGTACTGCCGCTCCAGCGTTTCGGCCACCCCGCTGTAAATATGACGCTTCCACCGGCCCATTTCTCGCCACCGACCCAGCAATTCGACCGCGCCTTGCTGGAACGATTTCGTCGGATCGGGGATCAGCCGTTCCGGATCGAACGAATAAATCTCGCCAAGGCCGTTGCATGCGAGGCACATGCCGTGTGGGCTGTTGAAACTGAACAGTTGCGGGCTCGGCGGCTCGAAACTCAGACCGCACTCGGCGCAAGCGTAATCGGCCGAAAAACGCAGGTCGCCGCCGGCCAAGGGTGACGATTCCGAGGGAGGCGACGCCAGCCGGGTGGACAGGGGTGATGTTTTTGTTACTTCCTCCGCCGCGCGATGCTCGCTTTCCTCGTCGGCTGCAACGATCAGATTGCCGCTCCCCATGCGCAGCGCTGTCTCCACGGCTTCGGCCAGCCTGCCGCGTATTCGTTCGCCCACGGTCAGCCGGTCGACAACGACCTCGATGTCGTGTCGCATTTGGCGGTCCAGCCGCAGGTCGCCGCCAAGCTGTACCACCTTTCCATCGACACGCGCGCGGGCGAAGCCCTGCCGCATCAGGTCGCCGAGCAAATCGCGATACTCTCCCTTCTGTCCTCGCACGAGAGGGGCAAGTACGAACAGTCGCGTACCTGTCGGTAGTGCGGCGATCCGGTCAATGATCTGGTCGCGGCTTTGGGCGGAAAGCTCGCGACCACACTGGGGGC